>JBGTIG010000263.1:0-4629 GCA_041745755.1 Lysobacterales bacterium | reverse complement strand
CGATGCCGATGGCGCCGGCACCGAGGATCACGACTTCGTCCTCGCGCGAAGTCATGCGTCGGGGATCGACTCGCCTTTCATCGGCACCGATGCCATGGACGATCGATCGTCACCGCGGCGACACGCTTCCGTCGCAGCCCGAAGCCTCCCAGCCGCACCAGCCCGGGCCGCGCACGACGCGACCCGGTTTGGCGCCGGTGTGCTCGCCGTCGCGCAGGACCTGGGTGCCGTTGACCCACACATGCGCGACACCGGTGGCCAGGCGCTTCGGCTCTGCGAACGTCGCGTGGTCGCGCACCGCGGCGGTGTCGAACACCACCACGTCGGCATGGCAACCGACGTCAAGGCAACCACGATCCCGCAATTTCCAGTTCTCGGCAGGAAGTCGCGTCAGGCGTCGGATGGCTTCGCTCAGCGAAAGCGTGTCGCGTTCGCGTACGTAATGACCGAGGAGTCGCGCGAAATTGCCGTACGCGCGCGGGTGCGTGCTGCGCTTCAGGAACACGCCTTCGGGCGCGGATGCCTCGGCATCGGATCCGAAGCTGACCCAGGGCTGGCGGATGCCGAGTTCCACGTTCTCCTCGCTCATGAGGAAGTACACGGTATCCACGCGACTCTCGTCGGCGATGACGAGATCGATGATCGTGTCTTCGGGGCTGGTACCGCGTTCCTCGGCGACTGCGGCGAGGGTCTTTCCGGTGAGCGGCTTGAGCTCGGGCTTGTTGAAGCCGATCAGCAGCACGCGATCCGCAGAACCGGCCTCGTGGTAGAGGCTTTCCCAGGAGTCGTCCGGCGCGCGCATCTCGCCGAGCACGCGCGCGCGCACGGCCGGATCCTTCAGTCGCTCGACCCACGCCTCGGTGCCGCCCTCCTTGACCCACGGGGGCATCGCGGCATCGAGCCCCGTCGCGCCCGCGGTGTAGGTGTACATGTTGGCCGAGATTGCCAGGCCTTCGGCGCGCGCGGCTTCGATCTTCGCGATGGCCTGCGCCATCTTCGGCCAGTTGCGTTCGCCCGCCGCCTTGAGGTGATAGACCTCGGCGCGCTGTCCGGTGGCCTGGGCGATCGAGATGTGCTCGTCCAGCGCCTCGAGGAACCTGCCCGCCTCGCTGCGCATGTGCGCGATGTAGCCGCCCTGGTATTTCGCGGCCGTCTGCGACAGCGCGATCAGTTCGTCGGTCTTCGCAAAGAACGCGGGTGCGTAGATCAGCGATGCACCCACGCCGAGCGCGCCCTCGCGCATGGCTTCGTCCACCAGCGCCTGCATGCGCGCCAGTTCGCTGGCGTCGGGCGTGCGGTCCGCTTCGCCGAGCTCGTGGATGCGCACGGTGGTCGCGCCGACGAACGAGGCGAGGTTCGGCGACACGCCGCGCGCGACCAACCAGTCGAGATACTCGCCGAGGGTCGTCCACTCGATCGGATAGTGGAAATCGCTTTGCGCCTTCAGCGCGTCGCGCTTCATCGCGGCGTTGAGAGGGCCCATCGACCAGCCCTCGCCCATGATCTCGAGCGTCACTCCCTGCTTGATGTCACTGAGGCCCCGTCCGTCGACGATCAGCGATTCGGTTGCCCACGACAGCACGTTGATGAAACCGGGTGCGACCGCGAGCCCCCCGGCATCGACCAGTCGCAGGCTCGGCGCGTCGTCGAGATCGCCCACCGCTGCGATCCGATCGGCACGAATGCCGACATCGACCTGGCGCGGCGCGCCGCCGGTGCCGTCATACACGGTGCCATTGGCGATGATCAGATCGAACGGTTCCGCAGCCGTTCCCGCCTGGGCCGCCCGCGCCGGTGCGGGCGAATCGACTGCGGATTCGCTCTTCGCCCCTCGTTGCCACCACCTGGCACAACCCCCTCCGGGCAGGACCAGCGCCAGGGCCAACAGGCCCGCCCACAGGGTCGGCCATCCTCGATCGCGCATGGGACCTCCTCCTCCGGCATCGGTCCCCTAGGTTGCCAGACAAACGGTCGGCGGAGAGGCTATTGGCATGGCCACCGACCGCGCCCGCCAACGACGGGATCGAAGGGGCCCGGAGCCGGGGCGAAACTGAATGAATGCCAACTGTCATATTGAAACTGACATGCAAAGTTCACAAAACTGTGCATATCGGGCAACATGGCGCCATCCCGGCCGCTTGTGCCACTGGAGAATCACCATGAATCGGACCTGGCCCGTGTTTGCGATCGCAGCCCTCGCGTCGACTGCGATGGCTGCCGATCGTCCGCGATGGCACGAGCAGGACGCGCCGACCGCCGCACAACTGCGCGACGTCAGCGTCGTCGACGCGCGACATGCGTGGGTCGCCGGGGAGGACGGGGTGGTACTCCGGACCACCGACGGAGGCCGTCGCTGGCGCGCGGTAAGCGTCCCCGACGCAGCGGACGGCATCTCGTTCCGCGACGTCGAGGCGTTTTCGTCGCGCAGCGCGCTCGTGCTTTCGACGGGCCCGGGAACCGCTTCCCGCGTGTATCGCACCGACGATGCCGGTCGCAGCTGGCAATTGCAGTATCAGGGCCGCGAAGGCCAGCCAGGCCTCGCCTGCATGGGATTCTGGAATCCGCAGCAGGGGGTCCTGCTGGGCGAGGCGCGCGCAGGGCGTTTCCAGATGCGCGTAACAACAGACGGCGGCCAACACTGGACGCGGGTGACAAAGTCGAACCGGCCCGAGGCCCTCGCCGGCGAGCGCATCCTCGGCGATGGGCACAACTGTCTGGCGGCGACCGGCAGCGGACGGATTGCGTTCGCCGCGGGCGGCGCCACGTCGGCGCGTCTGATCAGCAGCGACGACGCCGGCGGCAACTGGCGTGGCCTCTCGCTGCCGCATCTCTCGGTGATTTCCGCGGAGGCCGTCGGCTTCCTGCTGAAAGGCGGACACAGCGGGTTCACCGAACGCGGCGTGAGCGATACGGACGCTGCGCGGCAGATGGCAGGACTTGCCGCCGACGGTGCACTGGATCGCACCGCGCTCCGTCGGGACGGTCGCGTGCACTGGGTCGGGGTCGGGACTGACGGCAGCACGCTCAGTGATCGCAGCGGCAAGCAAACCGAGGCCTTCGCATCCGATGCGTTCGCGGCGGTCGACGGATCCGCCAACGGCGCGCTGGTTCTCGCTGTGGGCAACGACGGCCGGATCGCCCAGCTCCGCTGGGTGAGGTAACGCGCTTGCGCGCCACTGGCGCGCGCGTTGCCGAACGCCATGGACAGGATGTCCATGGCCGGATGCGACTTGGCGAGCGCAGGATGCGCAGAGCCTAGTCGCCGGATCGTGTTGCCATTGCCTTGGCTCGCGAGCGCGTAGCGGCGTAACCGCAGATTTCCACGCACCAAAAGCTCCACTCCCCGTAACCCTCCCGGATCCACCAATGCTCAAGATCCAAAACCTCCACGTCCGCGTAGACGGGCGCGAAATCCTCAAGGGGCTGACGCTCGAAGTCGCGGCGGGCGAGGTGTGCGCGATCATGGGTCCCAACGGTGCCGGCAAGTCGACGCTGGGGCACGTGCTCGCGGGTCGCGACGGCTATGAGG
Organism: Lysobacterales bacterium; assembly: GCA_041745755.1. Classification (GTDB taxonomy): domain Bacteria; phylum Pseudomonadota; class Gammaproteobacteria; order Xanthomonadales; family Ahniellaceae; genus JBBQNY01. Next base: position 1,100 of record JBGTIG010000263.1, on the reverse strand, counting down.
TCACCGCTGGCTCCGTGCGGTTCGATGGTGCGGATCTGTTTGAACTCAAGCCCGAGCAGCGTGCGGCAGCGGGACTGTTCCTCGCCTTCCAGTACCCGGTGGAAATTCCCGGCGTCAACAACACGTACTTCCTTCGCGCGGCGCTCAACGCGCAGCGCAAGGCGCGCGGCGAGACCGAGCTCGATGCGGTGCAATTCCTGAAGCTGGTGCGCGCGAAGCTGCAGGTGTTGCATCTCAAGGACGACCTGCTGCATCGCGGCGTCAACGAGGGATTCTCCGGCGGCGAGAAGAAGCGCAACGAGATTTTCCAGCTTGCCGTACTCGAACCGCGGCTGGCGATCCTCGACGAGACCGATTCCGGCCTGGATATCGACGCGCTTCGTACGGTCGCGGAAGGCGTCAACTCGCTGCGCTCCCCGGAGCGCGCATTCATCGTGATCACCCACTACCAGCGCCTGCTCGAATACATCAAGCCGGACGTGGTGCACGTGCTGGCGGACGGCTGCATAGTCGAAAGCGGCGGGCCCGAACTGGCGGAGCAGCTCGAAGCGCACGGCTATGCGTGGATCAAGGACCGTATCGCGCCGGCCGAGACTGCCTGATGACCCCGCTGCTCGAATCGCTGCGCGCCGGCTTCGAAGGCGATGTCACGCAGCGCGCGGCCTTGAACGCGGTACTGGACGCGGGCCTCCCGAGTGCGCGGAGCGAGGCGTGGAAGTACACATCGCTGCGTTCGCTGGAGCGACGCAGTTTCAAGTCTGCAGCGCCGCCGTCCACCATCGATGGCAAGTTGCTTGTCGCGATCCCGTCGCCGCGCCTGGTGTTTGTCAATGGTGCATTCGATTCCGCGCTTTCCGATGTCAGGAACCTGCCGGCTGGCGTCGACGTGCGCGCACACATCGGCAGCCACGATCCGGCGGCCGAGCCGTGCGCGTCCCTTCCGCACGCGGACGACGTTTTCGCACGCCTCAATGCATTGCTGTCCCTTACCGGCGCAACGCTTCGAGTCGCGGCGGACGTGGACTTCGAAACAGCGGTGCACCTGGTCTTCATCGGTGCGCCGGCCGAGTCGGACCAGGCCTGGCACCTGCGCAATGAGA
>JBGTIG010000262.1:0-2290 GCA_041745755.1 Lysobacterales bacterium | reverse complement strand
TAAAACGCTCTGGGATCGCCCGTTAGGCACCGCGCGCGCCAACGGTCCGTTCCGCATTCCGTCGAAGCTGCCGCTCGAAATCGGTACACCGAACAATGGTGGATCGGTGGTCACGGCCGGCGGCCTGATCTTCATCGCCGCCGCCACCGACAACCTGATCCGGGCGATCGACATCGCCACCGGCAGGACCGTCTGGCAGGACGTGCTGCCGGCCGGCGGCCAGGCGACTCCGATGGTCTACGAAGTGGAAGGACGCCAGTATCTCGTCATCACCGCCGGTGGCCACCATTTCATGGAGACGCCCAGCGGCGACTACGTCATTGCCTACGCACTGCCCGCAACGGACTGACCGCGCCGGCGTGTCGCTCGCAAGTCACGAAAACCATCAACGTCCATCAAGAAGACGATGCAATGAGCCAGCAACCATCGGAACACCGCACCCATATCGATGGTTACCCGATCGCGTATCGGCAACAGGGTGAGGGCAGCCCGGTGATCCTGATCCACGGCATACCCACCAGCAGCCTGATGTGGCGGGCGATCATTCCGAAGCTTGCGACACGACACAGGGTCATCGCCCCGGACCTGCTCAATTACGGCTTGTCGGAAAAGCCGGCGAGCGCCGATGTCCCCATCGCCGCCCAGAGCCGGATGATCGTCCAGCTGATGGATGCCCTGGGCGTGCGCCGGGCAGACGTGGTGGCGCACGACATTGGTGGCGGGGTCGCGCAGCTGATCGCGGTCAATTACCCGGAGAAGATCCGCAGACTCGCCCTGCTGGACAGCGTCTGCTTCGACTCATGGCCGATTCCGGAATTCGAGCCGCTGCAGCAGCCCGGCGCTGAAGCCGCGATGAGCCTGGCGGCATTCATCGACATGATGCGCGGCTTCATGCCTACCGGCGTGCAAAACAAGGAGGCGATGACCGACGAGGTCATCGAAATGTATCTCGCGCCGTGGTCGAGCGAGGACGGCAAGCGGGCGTTCTTCCGCAACCTCAGGCGGTTGAACAAGGAATACACCCAGGCCATAGCCGACGGGCTTGGGGGCATGACGCATCCAACGCTGGTGATGTGGGGCGACAAGGATCCTTTCCAGAAGCCCGCTTACGCCGACAAGCTGGTCGCCGCAATCCCCAATGCACAGCTGGTCTGGATCGAGGATGCCGGTCATTGGCTGATCGAGGAAAAGCCGGTTGAAATCGGTGATCGCATCATGCAGTTCCTGGGCTGATGCATCGGCTCATCCTGCCCTGGTGCAAGATGCCGCGCGCCGTTGCGCTTGCGTTCGCCTCGGCCGATTGGGCGTCACCGCTGACCGGCTGCTGCGCGATGGCAGCTGACGATAGCAACAGACAGGGAGCGTCATGCCGACGTTCAAGGTAGCAGTCGAGTCCATCAGCCTGGCGATCGATGCCGCCGGCGTGATCGTCATCGTCCTCGGGCTCCTGGTCGCGACAGCGCGACTGGTGCTCGCTGGCCGAAGTCATGTCGATCCGTATCGCCGGTTCCGCCAGGATCTGGGCCGCGGGATCCTCTTGGGGCTGGAGTTCCTGGTGGCGGCCGACATCATCCGCACCGTGGCGGTGGCGCCAACGCTCCAGGGGGTGCTGGTTCTAGGGCTGATCGTGGTGATCCGGACATTCCTGAGCATCGCCCTGGAGGTTGAGCTTGAGGGCCGGTGGCCATGGCAGCGCGCTAACGCACCTACTTCCAACTGAAATCGTCAACACACCGGAGGTAAACCGTGGATATCGGCAGGAAAGACACCCCATTGGGTTTCGAGGCTGCGGTGGTCAAGGATGCGCCGGCGGCGCGACATCGCGAACTGGGTGCCGGCTACCGAGCCGCGCTGCTCACTTTCGTTTTCGTTGCCAGCGCCGTTCTTGCAACCGACGACGCCATCACGGCTTTGGGCTAGCAGCGTGCCTGTCGCCACGCCACAGCGCACCGACTTGGAATCGACCGCGCCGCAGGACGCGAATGAGCGCGAGCGGCTGCACAATGTGCATCCACCGGAATGGCGCAATCCGAAACCGGCGGACCGCTACAGCCTGGTGGTCATCGGGGGCGGCACCGCGGGACTGGTGGCAGCGCATGCCGCCGCCGCGCTGGGAGCGAAGGTCGCGCTGATTGAGCGCGAGCTGCTCGGCGGCGACTGCCTCAATGTCGGTTGCGTACCGTCGAAGGCGATCATCCGCACGTCGCGCCTGTACGCCGAGATGCGCACCGCCGAGCAGTACGGCGCGCAGATCCCGGCCGATATCCGCGTCGATTTTGCCGCCGTGATG
>JBGTIG010000261.1:0-8655 GCA_041745755.1 Lysobacterales bacterium | reverse complement strand
CCGCAGCAGATCCGCGCCGCCGGCCGCGAGCGCCTGCGCCGACTCGTCGATGGGCCGCTGCGGCATTACCAGCTGCAGGTTGGAGAGACCCATGGTGCGCATGGCACGCGCGGCCGCACCCATGTTGCCGGGGTGCGAAGTGCGTACCAGCACCACCCTCACTGGCTCAAGCAGCGCGGTTGCACGCTCGTCCAGCGGAGTCGATGCCAGCGGAGGCGGACAGGTCACGTGATAGTCTGCGCGCCGCGGTGCGCACTGACGCCCGCAGGTTCTTGATCGAAAACGCACGCTGGGCGAAGCCGGATACCAATCGACATGAGCAAGGGCGCCCTTCTGATCGCCGTCAAGGCCGCGCGCGCGGCGGGACAGGTATTGCTGCGTAACCTTAACCGGCTCGAGAGCATCCCGGTTGTGGAAAAGGACCGCAACGATTTTGCCTCCGAAGTCGATCGCAATGCGGAGGCGGAAATCCTGCGGGAGCTCAAGCGCGCGTTTCCGAAGCACGCCTTCCTGGCAGAGGAGTCGGGTGCCACCGGTCACGGCCGCCACGTGTGGGTCATCGATCCGCTGGATGGCACCAGCAACTACCTGCGCGGCGTGCCGCATTTCGCGGTTTCCATCGCGCTGCTCGAGGGCGGGGAGCCCGTGCTGGGCGTGGTATTCGATCCGCTCCGGTCCGAGTTGTTCACGGCGCTCAAGGGCGGTGGCGCATTCGTCAACGATCGGCGCATGCGCGTTGCCCAGCGCAGGTCGCTCGATGGCGCGCTGGTGTCGACCGGATTTCCGTTCCGGCAGCACCAGCACCTCGATGCGCATTGGGCCATGACGCGCGCCGTGCTGATCGCGGCGCATGACATTCGCCGGACAGGATCGGCGGCGCTCGATCTGGCGTACGTCGCCTGTGGTCGTTTCGACGCCTACTTCGAGGCGGGCGTCAAGGCCTGGGATGTCGCGGCCGGCAGCCTGCTCATGCGCGAGGCGGGAGGACGTTGCACGGATTTTGCCGGCGGCGACGACTACGTTGCGACGGGCAACATCGTCGCCGCCAACATCAAGGTGGGAGACGCGCTGCTCGCCGCCATTGCCCCGCATCGCGGAAGCGCCCTGGCTGCCTGATACGCGTGGCGTTGGGCGCAGCGCCATTGATAGCGGGTCCGCGACCCGCGCTGCGACATGGGTGCGGGTCGCGCGTTCCGAACTGCCCTTGGGAAAGGTCCGATCAAGTCATCCTGACTTGCCAGACCGGCGTCCCTGTATTGCGGACCCTCTGAACCTTGTTCAGAGGTTCCTTACGGACGGCGAAGCAGTTCGGGGTCCTCGCGGGTGACCTTGATCAGGTCCTTCTTCGAAACGCCGAGCCAGTAGAGGATCGGGTTCGCGAAGAAAACCGAAGAGAAGGTGCCAACCCAGATTCCGACGAGCATGACCAGGCCGAAGCCTTCGACCGCCGGCCCGCCGAACAGGTACAGCGCACCGAGGGCCAGCGAGGTCGTGACGCCGGTCATGACGGTGCGCGACAGCGTGCTGTTGACCGCCTTGTTGATCACCCCGGCCGAATCGAGCTTGCGCGCCCCGCGGAAGATCTCCCGCACGCGGTCGAACACCACGACCTTGTCGTTGATCGAGTAACCGATCACCGACAGCAGCGCGGCCAGCGCCGTCAGGTCGAAGTCGAGCTGCGTCAGCGCGAAGAACCCGAGGGTGAGCAGCGTGTCGTGCAGCTCCGCTGCGATCGACGCGACGGCGAACCGCCACTCGAAGCGCAAGCCGATATAGACCACGATGCCGATGATGACGAAGATGGCCGCCACCACCCCCTGGGTGCGCAGCTCGGCGCCGACCTGCGGACCGACGAAATCGCTCGGCTTGACGTCGACACCGGGAAACTTCGCCGACAGCGCGGCGCGCACGCGCGTCCCGAGTTCGTCCTTGTCGGTGACTTCCTCGCCTTCGGGCGGCAGCCGGATGGCGAATTCCCGCGCGCCGCCGAGGCCCTGCACCATCGCGCCCTCGAAGCCGCCGGCGGCGAGCGTGCTGCGCACTTCTCCCGCCACCACCGGCTCCGCGAAGGCCACTTCGATCAGCGTACCGCCGGTGAAGTCGATCCCGTAATTGAGCCCTTTCACCGCGATCAGCGCGATCGAAGCCAGCATCAACACGATCGAGACGCCCACCGAAAGGCGGCGCCATCCCATGAAATCAAACGTGGTTTCCTTGCGGAAAAACTCCATTGCGACGGGCCTCTAGACGGGAAGCGACTTCAGGCGGCGACCGCTGAAGACGAGATTGATGATGGCGTGCGTCACCATGACCGAAGTGAACATCGAGGTCAGGATGCCGATGGTGAGCGTGAGCGCGAAGCCGAAAATCGGGCCGGAGCCAAACAGCATCAGTCCGACCGCGGCGATGACGCTGGTCACGTTGGCGTCGAGAATCGTCGCCCAGGCCTTGTCGAACCCGGCCCGGATCGCCGCGAGCGGCGTCAAGCCATTGCGCACTTCCTCGCGCACCCGTTCGCAGATGAGCACGTTGGCGTCGATTGCCATGCCGAGCGTCAACACGATGCCGGCGATGCCGGGCATGGTCAGGGTCGCGCCGATCGCCGACAGCACCGCTACCAGCAACACCAGGTTGAGCAACAGGGCAAAGTCGGCGATGAGGCCGAACACCTTGTAGTAGATCGCCACGAAAACGAGGATCGCGGCCAGTCCGATCATCACCGCAAGAAATCCGCGGGCGATGTTGTCCTTGCCGAGGCTGGGGCCGACCACGCGCTCCCTCACGATGTCGACGGGCGCGGCGAGCGAACCGGCGCGCAGCAGCAGTGCGGTTTCGGTGGCTTCTTCGGAGGATTCGAGGCCCGTGGTCTGGAAGTTCTTGCCGAACGGCTCGCGCACGTTCGCCACCGAAATCACCTCTTCCTTCACCCGCGTGGTGCGCACTTCCTTGCCGTCGACCATGCGCACGTCGGGCGTGCGCTCGATGAAGACCACCGCCATGCCCTTGCCGACGTTGGCGTTGGTGAACTCCTGCATGCGCCGCGCGCCGGCGTTGTTGAGCCTGACCGACACCATCGGCTCACCGGTCTGCTGGTCGAAGCCGCTGGTGGCGTGCACCAGCTGGTCGCCGGAGACGATGAGACGCTTCTTCAGGATCACGGGGATGGGCTTGCCGTCGATGCCGACCCGGCGCTCGTAGTACAGGCGCGAATCGGGGGGAATCCGCCCGGTCGCGGCCGCCTCCATCGGGTTCAGCACACTGGTGTCGACCGCGCGGTATTCGAGCGTCGCGGTGGCACCGAGGATTTTCTTGGCGGCGACGGTGTCCTGCACGCCCGGCAACTGCACCACGATGCGTGAGCCGCCCTGGCGCTGGATGATGGGCTCCGCCACGCCAAGTTCGTTGACCCGATTTCGCAGGGTCGCGAGATTCTGCTCGATGGACTTGTCCCTCTCTTCCTGCACGGCGGCAGGACGCAACTTCGCCAGCAGGGTGAAGCCGTCGACGGATTCCTCGCCATCGGAGAGTTCGAGTTCCGGCATTTCCGCAGGCAGTGCACGCGCTGCCTTGTCCCTGTCGGCTTCCGTGCGGAGCTGGATCGCGATGCCGCCGGGCGTCTGCTTGACCGAGCGGTAGCGGATTTCCTGGGTACGCAGGAACCCGCGCAGATCGTCGACATAGCGCTCGACCTGCTTGACCGCCCCGCTCTTCTGGTCGACTTCCATCAGGAAGTGCACACCGCCCCGGAGATCGAGGCCGAGTGTCATCGCATTGGCGCCCACCGCCCGCAGCCAGCCGGGCACGGTCGAGGCGGTGTTGAGCGCGACCACGAACTCTTCGTCGAGGCCTTCGCGCAGAATCTCGGCGGCGGCCAGCTGCTGGTCCGGATCGCGAAGCCGCAACAACAATTTCTTGTCGGCGATTTCGGTGTCCTTGGGCGTGATCTTGCGTTTTTCCAGCAGGCCCAGTGCACGCTCCCTGAGTGCCTCGTCCACCACGAATCCGCGATTCGCCTGCACCTGTACTGCCGGATCCTGCGGGAACACGTTGGGCAATGCGTACAGCAACCCCGCGAGGATCACCACCACAATCAGGATGTACTTCCAGCGGGGAAAATCATTCATGCAACATCACTCGAAAGGTTGGATGGACTGGTCAGCGGTTCGGACACCGACGCAACAGGAACTTCGGCGGCGGCCTGGCACCCGGCCCTGGGGTCAGCCGCCCCCCTTCCGGCGACACGCTGTCGCCGCACCCGTCCCGCAGTGGGCGCGGATCAGGCCGCTTTCAAGGTGCCTTTCGGCAGAACGGCGGTGATTGCATGCTTCTGCAGACGCACTTCGACGCCGCGGGAGACTTCCAGCGACACGAATGAGTCCTCGATCGTCGCAATGCGACCGAGCAATCCACCGTTGGTCACCACCTCGTCGCCGACCGCAAGACTCTCGATCAGGCCCCGATGCTCCTTCGCACGCTTCATCTGCGGACGCACCATGAAGAACCACATGATCAGGAAGACGACACCCATCATGATGAGCGGAGAGAAAGCGGCGCCCGGCGACGGCGTGCCTGCGGCCTGTGCGAACGCCGGAGCGATCAGGAAATCCATGGTTCACCTGTCAGATCGGAGGGCCGCGAGGGCCGAGACGCCGGTTGTCGCCCGTGGCGACCCGGTCAAAGGGCCGCGATTATGCCATGACCGGACCAGAAGCCTTCATCTGCCCGGATTCGGGGGGTGTCCCGGTTTGGGCGGCCAGGCCCCTGGACGGTTCGTGGTGACCCCGAGCCTGCGGAAGGGTCGAACCATGAACGGTCGTGCGCAGATTGGCATTCCCCGCGATTCCGTCCATGGTTCGACAGGCTCACCACGAACGGAATTTTGAAACGCTCACCACGAACGGAATTTCAAATCGGGTCACTACCGCTTACCCTCGCCCCGCAACGCGGGGGTGAGTACGTGCGGCTGCGAGGCTCGGGCCGGGGCACGGAGTGGGGTGGCGCGCAGCGCCGGGTGAGGGGCTACGCAGCATCGGTGGTCAACGGATCCTCGATGCGCCTGGCGTTGGTCGTGGCAGTGCTCAAGAAGGGGTGACCTGGGAGTCTGGGCGGCAAAAACGCTCGAGGCGAAACGGTGACAGCGATGGTCGCAGGAAGTGATAGAACGAGGCGAATACCCGTAGGTATTTAACGAGTTCGAGCGCTTTCGGCGGCCGTCGATAGCGCCGTTGTAGCCCGGACGGTTTCTGCCGCCCAGACTCCTAGCCTCCTGACGGCGCGAGGCGGGCGTGGAAGTCGTCGGCGAAGGCTTCGAAGCGCCCGCCGGCGATGGCCGAGCGCAGATCGCGCATCAGCGTCTGATAGTGGTGCACGTTGTGGATCGTACCGAGCATCGGGCCGAGCATCTCGCCGCACCGGTCCAGGTGACGCAGGTAAGCGCGGGTGAATCCCCCGGCACACGTGGCGCATTCGCATCCCTCCTCGATCGGGCCAAGGTCCTTCTCGTAGCGCGCGTTGCGTATGCGCACAACCCCGTCCCTGGTGAAGAAATGCCCGTTGCGCGCGTTGCGGGTCGGCAGCACGCAATCGAACATGTCGATACCCCGACGCACCGACTCGACAATGTCCTGGGGACGACCGACACCCATGAGATAACGCGCCCGATCGGGGGGCAGCAGTGCGCAGGTGTGGTCCAGCATGGCGTTGCGCTCGTGTTCCGTCTCGCCCACCGCGAGGCCGCCCACGGCATAGCCGTCGAAGCCGATTTCGCGCAGCGCCTCGACCGAGCGCGTGCGCAGGTCCGCAAAAACTCCTCCCTGCACGATTCCGAACAGGGCGTTGGGATTGGGTGACTCGCTGGCCCCGCTTTCACTCCGCGTTGCGCCATCGTGGGCGCTGCGGCTGCGCGCGGCCCAGCGCAGCGAGCGTTCCATCGATTCCCGCGCCTGCGCGTGCGTTGCGGGATACGGCGTGCACTCGTCGAAGATCATGGCGATGTCGGCATCGAGCACGCGCTGGATCCGCAGGCTCGATTCCGGCGAAAGGAAGACGCGGCTGCCATCCACCGGCGACGCGAAAGCGACGCCCTCCTCGCTGATCCGACGCTGCGCTGCGAGGGAAAAGACCTGGAAACCGCCGGAATCCGTGAGGATCGGTCCTGGCCAGCGCATGAACCCATGCAGTCCGCCGTGCGCGGCGATCACTTCGAGACCCGGGCGGAGGAAGAGATGAAAGGTGTTTCCCAGCACGATCTCGGATCGCGTAGCGCGCAGGGATTCCGGGGTCATCGCCTTGACCGACCCGTAGGTGCCGACCGGCATGAACGCGGGCGTCTCGAGGCTGCCTCGACGCAGCGTCAGGCGTCCGCGCCGTGCGCCGCCGTCGCTTGCCAGGAATTCGAAGCGCGCGGAATCGGGATTACCGTTCATGGAGCGCAAGCGCCCGCTTGCGGGTGCACCAGCATCGCGTCGCCGTAGGAGAAGAACCGGTAGCGCGACGCGACGGCGTGCGCATACGCAGCGAGCATGCGATCGCGACCACCGAACGCGGACACAAGCATCAGCAAAGTCGATTCGGGCAGATGGAAATTGGTCAGCAGCAGGTCGATCGTGCGGAACCGGTAGCCGGGGGTGATGAAGATCCGGGTTTCTCCGTCGTACGGCGCAAGTTCGCCGCCGCCGGCGGCGGCGGCGGTTTCCAGCGCGCGCACGACGGTGGTTCCGACCGCCACGATCCGGCCACCGCCGGCGCGCGTCGCTGCGACGCCCGCCACCAGATCGGCAGGGACGACGCAGCGCTCGGCGTGCATCCGGTGCTCGCCCACATCCTCGACCCGCAATGGCTGGAAGGTAGCTGCGCCCACGTGCAGCGTCAGCGTCGCGGTGCCTATTCCCCTTTCGCTCAGCGCGGCCAGCAGTCCGGCATCGAAATGCAGGCCGGCGGTGGGCGCCGCGACCGCACCGGGGACATTCGCGAACACCGTCTGATAGCGCTCGCGATCGGCGTGTTCCGGCGCGCGGGCGATGTACGGCGGCAGCGGAATCGCGCCCGCGCGTTCTAGCAGCGCACTCGCGCCCTCCGCCCCGGCATAGCGCAGCCGTACGAACTCACCTTCCTGTGCGACGATTTCGAGCCGGCTGCCATCATCGAGCACGATGCTCCGCCCGGCGCGGAGCGGCTTGCTCGCACGCACCTGGACCAGCAGCGTGTGCTCGTCCTCGAGCCGCTCGAGCAGCAACTCGATGGCACCTCCCGAGTCCTTGCGGCCGCGCATCCGGGCCGGCAGCACGCGCGTGTCGTTGAACACCAGAAGGTCGCCCGCGCGCAGCGTGTGCGGCATGCGACCCGGCAGGTCGCGCATTCGCGCGTCGATCACTTCGCCGTGCGGCGGAACGATCAGGAGTCGCGAGGCGGCGCGCTCGGCCAGCGGTGCCTGTGCGATCAGCTCGCGCGGCAGCTCGTACTGGAAATCGGACTTGCGCAAGATGGGTCGGCCCGCAGCGGGCGCGCATTGTACGTCGTCGCTCCCGCCCGGCAACGGCGCGTGCCCAGCGTGCTAGAGCCAGCCCTTCTGGCGCGCGAGGCGAAAGGCCTCGATGCGGTTGCCGACGCCGAGCTTGCCAATCGCTTCCGACAGGTAATTGCGCACGGTGCCCTGCGTCAGATGCAACTGGCGCGCGATGTCGGGGGCGGTGGCGCCCTCGCCGGCCAGCCGCAGCACCTGGCGCTCGCGGTCGCTGAGCGGATCGGTCTCGCTCCACGCGGCCAGCGCGAGTTCCGGGTCGATCGCCCGGCCGCCCCGATGCACGGTGCGCAGCGCGTCCGCGAGCTTCTCGGCGGGCGCGTCCTTGAGCAGGTAGCCGCTAGCACCAGCCTCGAGCGCGCGGCGTAGATATCCCGGGCGCGCGAACGTGGTGAGAATGACGACCTTGCAGGCGAGTCCTGCATCGCGCACGCGCACGGCGAGGTCCAGGCCCGACATTCGCGGCATTTCGATGTCCGTGACCAAAACGTCGATGCCGCCGCCCGCCACGCGCGCCCAGGCGTCTTCGCCGTCGGGCGAAACGTCCACGATCTCGAAGTCGGGCTCGAGGCCGAGCAGCGCCGCGAGCGCCCCGCGCAGGAGTGCCTGATCCTCGGCGAGCAGGACCCGGATCACGAACCCATCACCGCAACGGGACCAGTAGGTGCGGATACACTCGCCGCGATCCTGGGGGGCAGCGGCAGCGAGGCGCGCACGCGCGTGCCACATGCCTCTGCGGTCTCGATGCAGAGTTCGCCGCCCAGCGCCAGCATGCGCTCGCGCATGCCCCGGACGCCCTGGCCTTCGGTCCCCGCGCTTCCCTGCCCGTCGTCCGTCACTTCCAGCACCACCTGCCCGCGCGTGCTGCACACGCGGATGGCCACGTGCCGGGCGCGCGCGTGACGCATGATGTTGGTGACGCATTCGCGCAGCACCCATGCGAAAGCCTGGTCGGAATCCCCGTCGAGAGCCGGGGTTCCCGCCGTATCGCGTGCGACCTCGATGCCGGTACCCGCGAGCACCGCGCAGACGTTGTCGCAGGTAGGCGCAAGGCCCGCGCCGCGCATGTCTGCGACTGCGCTGCGCACCTGGTTCAGGGCCTCACGCGCCACGCGTTCGACCTCCTCGATTTCGCC
>JBGTIG010000260.1:0-17799 GCA_041745755.1 Lysobacterales bacterium | reverse complement strand
CTCGGCGGCCTGGGCGACGGCGCGCAGACCCCCCTCGATCGCGCGGGCGCGTTCCCGGAAAGTCGACTCGACCCCTGCGGCGCCCGCCTCCGAGCAGAGTGCGGCCTTGTAGTGGCCGATCAGCCGAGCGCCCCGCGGGTCAAGCCTCTTTGCCATCGCCACGAAGTTGGCGTCGATCCAAGACCGCGCCGCTGCGCTCGTCTCGGGCTGGAGCATCTGTGTCTGCGCCACGATTTCGATTTCGTTGCGTCGTAGCGTCTCGCCATCAACCGCCAGTGCCCGCGCACGGGCAGCCAGATCATCCTGGACGAAATTGCCGAGTGCGGTGAGCAACTGTTCGCGCAACACCTGATCGTCGGTTGCACGCAGGTGTTTCTCGATCATGGCGAACTCGGCGTGCGAGCCCGTGCGCGCAACCGCCGCCAATGCCGCTCCGCGCTCGTCCGGTGGCACCTGATCGGCGTGCAGCGCACCATCGGCGTCCACATCGCCGCCGCCGAGTCCGAGCACCGCCCTGCCCCGATCCCGCAACCGGGACAGCAACTCGGAGTCTCGCGCGGTGAAAGCGAGGAAATCGACCAGCGAGGCGCGCAAAAGCCGGTCGTCGTCCGTATCGCCCGCTTGCGGGTCGAGGCCTAGCGCATCCAGCCGCGGGCCGACGAGGCGCACGAGTTGCGCGCGCAACGTGTCGCGATTGCGGGTGTCGGCCATGAACCGCTCCATCCATCGCAGGGGTCCGAGCAGCGCGTCGATCGACTGGCGCGATCCGGCTTCGAGCACGCGCGGTACTGCGGCGAGGTAGTCCGCCGCGTCGATATCGCCGGCGCGGAATCCCGCCACCAGCGAGTCGACGTAGGCCTGTTGCTCGTTCGGGGTGAGTTTGCGGAATGCTGCCCGCAACGCGGCATCGTCGGCGTCATCCAGCGAGAAACGGTAATAACCCGCGCCGTCGGCGTTCGGCATGATCCAGTCGGGGCAGGCGGCGGCGGTGAAAGTCAGGGTCGAAGACTGCCGGTCGATGAGCCGGCATTCGTTGCGCGCGACGCGCTGGTCGGCGAACCGCACACAAAGTGGCAGGTGCCAGGTCTGATCCTTCCCGGCTTTCGAGCCAACCGGCAGATAGCGTTCCTGGCTGACGTGCAGCGAGGTTTTCCCCTCGTTGCAGACTTGCTCGATGCGCAGCAGCGGCACTCCCGGCTGGTCGGTGAAGCTGGCAAATGCGACCCGTACGCGGGCGGCATCGTCGCGACCGGCCGCGAGCGATCGGAACAGATCGGCAGACGTCGCGTTTCCGCGGGCGTGCGTCGCGAGATACGCGCGAATGCCGTCGCGGAAGGGCTCCTCCCCGAGATAGCGCTCGAACATCGCCAGTACCGCGCCGCCCTTCTGGTAGGTGATGCTGTCGAAGGCCGACTGGATGTCGGTGAAATCTTCGATGGGCTGGCGGATCCGGCGCGAACTCTCGAGACTGTCCTCCTGCATGGTTTCGAGCGCCCGGCTGACACGCGCGCGATCCAGATTGAACTCCGGATGCAGGCCGTGCACGATCTTGCTCGCGATCCAGGTCGCGAATCCCTCGTTGAGCCAGATGTCATCCCACCACCGCATGGTCACCAGATTGCCGAACCAGTGGTGCGCAATCTCGTGCGCATGCACGGACCACATCGCCTGGCGCAACGCGGTCGGCGATTTCTCGTTGGCGAACATGAGGCTCTCGCGATACACGATGAGTCCGGCGTTCTCCATCGCGCCGAAGGCAAAATCAGGCGTCGCGAGCACGTCGAGCTTGTCGAACGGATACGGACTTCCGAAGTAGCGTTCTGCGGCCGCGACGATCGATGCAGTGCTCGCCAGCGCATAGCGCATCTTCTGCGCCCGTCCCTTCAGCGCGATGCCGCGCAGCCCGAGCGGCACCTTGCGTACCTCGTTCGGCGGGATGTCGTCCCATTCGAGAATGTCGAGGGGCCCGACTGCAAACGCGATGAGGTAACTCGGCAGCTTCTCGGTTCGCGCGAAAGAGACCCGGTGCCAGCCGTCCGCCATGGGTTCGTCGCCGGTTTCGCGGGTGTTCGCCACGGCCTTGTCGGCCGCGGGCACGATCAGCGTCACGTCCCAGGGATGCTTGAAGTCGGGTTCGTCGAACGACGGGAACGCGTTGCGCGCGCCAATCGGCTCCATCTGCGTCATGACGTAGTTCTCACCATCACCGCTGACCTTGTAGGCCCCCTGCAATCCGCCGTACGGCGCGGAGTATTCGATGCGTATGCGCGCCCTGCCCGGTTGCAGCGTCCTGCCCGCGGTGAGACGCAACACGCCCGACACGTGCGCCTCTTCTGCATCGAGCGGTTCGGGAGAGTCGCCGTCGCGAGAGAGTTCCGCACGCGTGATGTCGAGGCCACGACCGTGCATCCAGACGGTGTCGGTGGCGCTCTTGATTTCGACATCGATCATCGCGACACCCTCGAGACGATCCTGGTCCGGATCGATGCGCAGTTCCAGCGCGATGGACGTGGGCACTACGGTGCGCGGAAGCTTGCCGGTGGGCACGGGCTCGACTGCAGCCGCCGTTGCAGCGGCGGCGACGAGCAGGAGCGCAAACGCACCGGCTGCCGGCGTGAACATCAGTCGCATGGGCTGCTCCACTGCGGGGTGCGAAGAGACTACAGACACCTGCGCAATCCGCCCAGCCTTGGCGCGAGAAAGACGGGAAAAGGCCTTCGTTAACGGCCGGTTTACGACCCCTGCGTCACGCTGGGCGCGATTTCGGCACTTGGGAGATAACCGGATGACGCAGCAGATCTACATCAACCTTCCGGTGAAGGAACTCAAGCGTTCCGTGGATTTCTTCACGGCGCTCGGCTTCGGCTTCGAGCCGAGATTCACCGACGAAAACGCTACCTGCATGATCGTCGGCGACAATATTTTCGTCATGTTGCTGTTGGAGAAGTATTTCCAGACCTTCACCCCGCACCCGGTCGCGGATGCGACGAAAGGGACCGAAGTCCTCGTGTGCCTGTCACGCGAATCCCGCGCGGCCGTCGATGACATGGTGGCGAAGGCGCGCGCGGCCGGCGCGGCCACACCGAAAGAGCCGCAGGATCATGGCTTCATGTATGGCCATGGCTTCCACGATCTCGACGGCCACGTCTGGGAACTGGTCTACATGGAACCCGACACGACACCCGGTTGAACGCGATCCCCGAGGAGATTTGACCATGCTGAAAGACCAGAATGCCATCGCCACCATCGCCGTTCGCCATGTTTCGAAGTCAGCGGAATTCTACGAGAAGGTCCTGGGCTTCGAGCGGCTTGAAGCGATGGGTGAGGAGGCGGTGACGTATCGCGCGGGCCGTTCGAAGCTGCTGGTGTACCGATCCGGGTTTGCCGGCAGCAACAAGGCGACCTCCGCGAGTTTCGAGGTCGGCGACCAGATCCGTTCCATCGTCGAATCGCTGCGGGCGAAGGGTGTGCGCTTCGAACACTACGACATGCCGGGAATGCATCGCGATGGTGACATCCACGTCGGCGGGGGCATGGAAGTCGCGTGGTTCAAGGATCCCGACGGCAACATCATCAACCTCGGCGGATGAGGCGAATGCCGACCTGGGAGTCTGGGCGGCAGAAACGTTCGAGGCGTTGCAGCCCGGACGGCTTCTGCCGCCCAGACTCCTAAGGCGCGTCCTGGATCGCGTCCCGGTTGACGGAGAGCGGAATGCGCCGCTTCTGGTCGACTGCCACCGCAACCGGGGATTCGGTGCTGCGCCCGATCGCGCAGCCATCGCCACTCGCGCAGCACCCGTTGGCGCACGCACCGCCCGCGCTGGCGGCGTGCCAGCGCGCCCCGATTAGGCGGAATGCGGCCGGATTCCCGGGCCGGTCGAGCCATGCACCGAACGGAGCCTTCAACCAGCCGGCAGGCAGCAGCCGCAGCGCGAGCGCGAACGCGCAACCCGCGACGATGACGGCGACCAGCAACGCCTCGAGGATCGAGTACGCGCTCACGCCGACCTCGCAGACGCAGGATTATCCAGGGACCGGATCATGTCAGCGCCAGCGCAATGCGGTAGGTGATGAACGATGCAAGGTAGGCCAACGCGAACAGATACGCCGTTGCGCCCAGCACCACCCGCCAGGAATTGGTCTCTCGTTTGATGGTTGCCAGGGTCGACAGGCACTGCGGTGCGAACACGAACCAGGCGAGCAGCGAGAACGCGGTGGCCATCGACCACTGCGACGCGATGACGGGCGCCAGCTGCACGGCGGCGTCGGCATCGGTCGCCGAAAGCGAATACACCGTGGCCAGTGCGCCGACCGCGACCTCGCGCGCGGCCATGCCGGGCACCAGCGCGATGGAAATTTCCCAGTTGAAACCGATCGGGGCGAAGACATGCTGTAACGCCTGGCCTAGCTGGCCGGCGAAACTGTAATGGATGGGCGGCCCGACAGCGCCCTCCGGTGGTGCCGGAAAACTCGCGAGGAACCAGAGCAGGACCGTCAGCACCAGGATCACGCCGCCGACCCGCTTGAGGAAGATCATGCCGCGTTCGTAGAGACCGATGGCGAGATCGCGTAGGTGCGGCACGCGGTAGGACGGCAGTTCCATCATCAACGCATGTTCGCGGGTGCGATCGCGGCGCAGCCACTTCATCGCGTAGGCGACACCGAGCGCGCTCGCGATGCCGGCCACGTAAAGGCCGAACAACGTCGCGCCCTGCAGGTTGAAGATGCCCCACACGGTGCGTTGCGGAATGAAGGCACCGATCAGCAGCGCGTAGACCGGCAGCCTGGCCGAACACGTCATGAGCGGCGCCACCAGGATGGTGACCAGCCGGTCGCGGGGATCGCCGATCGTGCGCGCGGCCATGATGCCGGGAATGGCGCAGGCGAAGCTCGACAGCAGCGGAATGAAAGAACGGCCCGACATGCCGGCGCCCACCATCAGCCGGTCCAGCAGGAACGCCGCCCGCGGCAGGTATCCCGACTCCTCGAGCGCGAGGATGAACAGGAAGAGTATGAGGATCTGCGGCAGGAACACGAGGACGCTGCCGAGGCCCGCGATGAAGCCGTCGACCAGAAGGCTTTGCAGAAGTCCTGCCGGAAGGGCGCTGGCGACCGCCGCACCGAGCGACCCGATCAGGCTCTCGATGCCGCCCATGATCGGCGTCGCCCACGCGAACACAGCCTGGAACATGAGGAACAGCAGCACCGCAAGCATCGCGAGCCCCAGCACCGGATGCAGCACGACGCGGTCGATCCGGTCATCGAGGGCGTGGGCATTCGGGGGTGTCCGCACCGCCGCGCGCAGGATGCCGCGAACTTCGTCGTGCAGGCCGTCGCTCGGCTCGGCGGGGAAGTCCAGCATTGTGTCCGTGGCGTTCGCCGGCACGACGCGGTCCAGTCGCTCCAACAGTTCGCCGGCGCCACGCCGATGCACCGCGATCGTCTCGATCACCGGAATGCCGAGTCTGGACTCGAGTTCGGCGCGATCGACGACGACTCCGCGGCGCGCCGCCACGTCGACCATGTTGAGCGCAACCACCATCGGCCGGTCGAGCCGTTTCAGTTCGAGCACGAAGCGCAGGTGCAGGCGAAGGTTGGTCGCGTCGACAACGCACACCAGGAGATCCGGCAGCGCCTCTCCCACGATTCTGCCGAGACAGAGGTCGCGCGTGATGGCCTCATCCGGACTGGTCGCAATCAGGCTGTAGGTACCAGGCAGATCCAGCACCTGCACCTGTCGTCCCTTCGGTGTCGTGAGCATCCCTTCCTTGCGCTCGACGGTCACACCGGCGTAATTCGCCACTTTCTGGCGACTGCCGGTCAGCCGGTTGAACAATGCGGTCTTGCCCGAATTGGGATTGCCCACCAACGCGATCCGCAATGGATCAACCTGGGCGCCGACGACGACCGCGTTCATTGGGAAGCGTCTTCAGTGTCACCCCGACCGGGACCGGTACCGGTCGGCACGCGCACGCTGATCCGCGCGGCCTCGGCCCGGCGCAGCGCAAAACGCGTATCGCCGACCTCGATCACCAGCGGATCGCCTCCGAAGGGCCCGGTCGAGACGACCTGCACGGACTCTCCCGCGACGAATCCGAGCTCGCGCAGGCGCCGGCCCACCGCATCGTCGGCGCGAGCGTCCCGCACGGATTCGACGCGGGCCGAGACTCGACGAGGCAGTTCGGAGAGCAGCATGCTGCAGAGCCAATGGCTAAATGACAATGATTCGCATTATACATTGCTCGCGCCCGGGGTCTGCCTCCCTGCCAGACGACGGATCGGGGTCGGTTCGCACTTGCGGGCACGGTTTCAGCGCCCTAGCCTCGACCCCCTGCCCACTGCCGGATCGCTTCATGAAAACCCAGCTCAATCTGCTCGCCGCAGCGCTCGCGTGCCTGTTTTCTGCGGCCGCCATCGCGCAGGCCCCGGTTCCCGCAGCCGGGTCGGGCGCCGCCGACGCCAAGGGCACCGCCGCCGAGGCAGACGCATTCGTCGCGCGCATCAACGCCACGCTGCGCAAGGATCTTCCGGGCCTCAGCAGCGCGCAATGGCTTGCTTCCACGTATATCAACGATGACTCGCAGCTGCTGGCCTCCCAGGCCAACGAGCGATTCCTGGAGAAGCAGAAGGCGTTCATCGCCGAATCGCGGCGATTCGACGGAGTCGAGCTTTCGCCAGCCACGTCGCGCGCGATCGACCTGCTGCGCAATGCGATGACGCTGCCGCCACCCGACGATGCTGCGAAGCTGACCCGGCTGACGCAGCTCACGACAAAACTGGACGGCATGTACGGCGCCGGCACGTACTGCACGGAGCCTTCCGACAAGTCCACGTGCCGGCAGTTGCCGGCACTCGAAGAGGTGCTGCGCGATGCCGATTCGACGTATGCCGAACAGCTAGAGGCGTGGAACGGCTGGCACTCCATCGCCGTGCCCATGCGTCCGCTTTATGCCGAGTTCGTGACCCTGAGCAACCAGGGCGCGAAAGACAATGGCTTCGCTGACACCGGCGCACTGTGGCGCTCGGGTTACGACATGCCACCCGACGACTTCCAGGCCGAGACCGACCGCCTCTGGGGCCAGGTGCAGCCGTTGTACGAGGACCTGCACTGCTACACGCGCGCGAAGCTCGTCGAGAAATACGGGGACAAGGGCAGCGTCGACGGGCTGCTGCCCGCGCATCTGATGGGCAACATGTGGCAGCAGGATTGGGCAAACCTCTGGCCGTTGCTCGTGCCGTACGAGGACGCCGGCAGCCTCGATATCACGAAGGTTCTCAAGGCCCAGCGGGAGCGCGAGTACGAGAAGCTCATCGCCGAATTCGAACGATCGCCGCGCGCGAAGGAACTGGCTGCGCCGGATCGCAGGATCGAGCTCGCGGCCGCAAGGCTCGATGTCTCGCGCGCCGCCGATCTCGCGATTGCCAAGTCGATGACCGAGCGCGCAGAGGATTTCTACGTCTCGCTGGGCATGCCGAAACTGCCTGCGAGTTTCTGGGAGAAGTCGCAGTTCCTGAAGCCGCGCGATCGTGAAGTCGTTTGCCACGCGAGTGCGTGGGACATGGACCTTGAAGGCGACGTGCGCATCAAGATGTGCATCGCGCCGAACGAGGAGGATTTCACCACCGTTTACCACGAGCTCGGTCACCTCTATTACGACCTGGCGTACAACCCGCTGCCGCCGATGTTCCAGGGCGCGGCCCACGATGGCTTCCACGAGGCGATCGGCGACACCATCGTGCTGGCGGTCACGCCGGGTTATCTCAGTTCGGTCGATCTCGTCGAAGCCGCCGGCACGTCGAAGGAATCCGTGATCAATGCGCAGATGCGCCAGGCGCTCGCGAAAGTCGCGTTCCTGCCCTTCGGACTCATGATCGACCGCTGGCGCTGGGGCGTTTTCGACGGGTCGATCGCTTCCGCCGACTACAACGACGCGTGGTGGGACCTGAAGGCGAAGTACCAGGGGGTGGCCCCCGCCACCGCGCGCGGCGAGGAGCATTTCGACCCGGGCGCGAAGTACCACGTGCCGGGCAATACACCGTATACGCGCTACTTCCTCGCGCACATCCTGCAGTTCCAGTTCTACAAATCGCTGTGCGACGCGGCTGGCTTCAAGGGCCCGCTGCACGAGTGTTCGTTCTACGACAACGCGGAAGCGGGCAGGCGCTTCTCGGCCATGCTGGCAAAGGGCTCGAGCCAGCCGTGGCAGCAGACGCTGAAGGAACTCACGGGAGGCGAGGAAATGGACGCGTCGGCGATCCTTTCGTACTTCGCACCGCTCAGTGCCTGGCTCAAGGAACAGAACGAAGGCAAGTCCTGCGGCTGGAAGGCGGCTGCCAATGCAACCGCGTCGCGATCGACTGCCGCATCGTCCGGCGAGTCGGATGCGTTCTGAGGTCCACCGCGCGCTTCATTCGCTGGCGCCAGCAGGAGCGAAGCCGCGCCGTTTTGCTCCCTGCCCCACGGTGGCGCGCGTCACTGCGGGTCGGCGGGCACGGGGGTAGAATCGAGACAGCTGCGACGGAGGAATTCGCATGTTCCGCGAACTGAAACCCGTTCTGGTGGGCATGTCGCTCGCGATGCTCGGAGCCTTTGCGCTGGCGTGCTCCCTGCCCCACTCCAATCTGGGTGGTGATCTCGCGCATCCAAAAGGCACCGGCAACTACTGGATCGGCCCGGCCATCAGCGGCAGCTGGTACGACCCCGCGCGCGATGGCGAGGGATTCGTCGTCGAACTGCTGCCGCACGGACGCGTGCTGGCCACCTGGTTCACCTATCCCGCCACCGGCGAGGCTGGCGAACAGGCCTGGCTGAGCGCGCAGGACGGGATCGTCAGCGGTGACACGGTGCGGTTCGCGACCGTGCTGCGCCCGCGCGGAACGTCGTTCGGCGCCGACTTCGATCCCGCGGAAATCGTGCTCGAGAACTGGGGCACGCTCGAGATGCGCTTCACCGACTGCAACACCGCAGTGTTGACCTACGCCGGACCCGCCAGCTACGGCTCGGGGACCCGCACGCTCAAGCGACTGACCTCCATCGACGAGCTTGAATGCAGCGGCGCGCGGCAACTCACCCCGGCGGGTGCACGTGCACTGTCGGGGATGCGGGCGAAGTCGGGCGGCTGGTTCGTGCCTTCCCGTTCCGGCGAAGGCTGGTTCATCGAAGACCTTCCGAACGGAGATGCGCTGGTCTACTGGTTCACCTATTCGCCCGACGGACATCAGGCCTGGACCGTCGGCGTGGGCTCACGCAACGGTACACGGCTCGAGTTCGCGCAGACCGTGATCACGCGCGGCACCCGCTTCGGCGACGCGTTCAATGCCAGCGCGGTGGAGCGCGTGCCCTGGGGCCGCCTGGACTTCGACTTCGGCAACTGCAACCAGGCAGGCGTTGCGTACGCGTCGACCTTGCCGGGCTACGGCAGCGCGACACGCGAGTCGGTGCGTTTGACTTCCCTTGCCAGCGCGGTCTGCATCGATGGCACGCCGGTGGCGAAGACCAACGGCAACTGGGTGGCCGGGCCGTCCACGCCGCCCCCCGGCCAGTCCGAACACGCTGCCTCGGTGCTCGACGGCCGGATCTACATCGTCGGCGGCTTCGGCGATCCGCAGGGCTTCAAGCGATTCGACACGGCCACCGCGACCTGGAGCGAGCTGCCGAACCTGCCAGGCGGGCGCGATCATCTCGCGAGTTTCGCGCTCGACGGGTTCGTCTACGCGAGCGGCGGCGCGATACAGCCGGGTGGCGACACCACCACGACCGGCTTCCGCTTCGACTTCGTGTCGCAGCAGTGGAACGCCGTGCCTTCGCTGCCCGCGAATTTCGGCAGCCACGCGGCGGTGCTGCATGGCCACGGTTACGTCGGCAACGAGAACGGCACGCTGGTCGAATTCGATCCGATCACCCGGATGACGCGGGAGATCGTGCCCCCGGACAACGGCATTTTGCGCGATCACTCGCAGGTCGTTGCCTTCCTCGGCGAGATCTGGATGATCGCGGGACGCTTTCCGGAGACTTCGAGCATCGCGATCTACGATCCTGCAAGCGGCAGCTGGCGTTCGGGACCGTTCATCGCGAGGCCGCGCGGCGGCTTTGCGGCTGCCGTGGTGGGCGATCAGATCGTTATCGCAGGGGGGGAGGTGCTCAGCACACCACCCTTCAGGGTCGAGCCCTCGGTCGAAGTGTTCACGACGGGGGGAAATGAGTGGCGGTTCGCGCCGAACCTTCCGGTTCCAGTGCATGGCGTCACGGGCAGCGCAGTCGGCAATCGCTTCTACGTCATCGGGGGCTCGACTCGTGCCGGCGCCGCGACAGGGCAGAACGGGCTCGTTTTCTCCATCGAACTAGGTCCCTGAAAGCCGCTTCGCGAAGTGCCGACGTGAAGCCGGTCCGGCGCTGCGCATGAGGGCTGCGCTGCCTTGAGGTTTGCCATCGGCCAGGACTCCTACAGCGTCTCCGCCACCGGATCGACCGCGCCGACTTCAGCGATATTGCGCGCCCCTGCGGCCGCCGGCTCGCGATGGTGCCGCGTGCGATAGCGCCACCAGCAGGCGAGCCCTGCCGCTACGAAGATCGCCGCCATCACCGCGAGCAGGCGCGGGCTCGCGGCGATCGACGGTGCCACGATGCCGGCGATAGCCGCGTTGAGCGATGCCCACACCACCGCCTGCATACTCGACGCCGCTCCGCGCTGGCGCGGGTGGCGGTCCAGCATGAGCAGGGTCATCGCCGGAAACGCCAGCGAGATGCCGAACGCCGTCATCGCGACAGGCAGGATCGCCCACGGGGGCTGCGGTTGTAAGACCGCGAAGGCGTACGCGAGATTGCAGAGCACGCCTGCGCTCATCACGGCGAAACCTGCCGATGCCGTCTGGGCGGGCGTGAAGCGGCCGGCCATCCGCGCGGACGTTGCGGAACCCAGCATCATGCCGATGACGATCGGCACGAACAGCCAGCCGAAATCGGTGGCTCCAAGTCCCCATTGCCCGATCACGATGGCCGGGGCCGAACTGATGTAGAGGAACAGCGCGCCGAAATTGAGTCCGCCGGCGAACGCGATCAGCAGGTAGCCGCGATCGCGCACGATGCCGCCGTAGACACTGCCGAGCGCGCGCATCCTGAGTGGGGTGCGCAGGTCCGGAGGATGCGTCTCCCGCAACGCGAACGCGCAGAGAAGCCACAGCAGCGCCGCATACAGTGCCAGGAACCCGAAGATCGCATGCCAGCCGAAGTTCACGAAGATGATGCCGCCGACGATCGGCGCAATGGCCGGGGCGACGCCGAAGATCAGCGATATCAGGCTCATCACGCGTTGCGCCTGCGCGCCCTCGAAGCAGTCGCGCACGATGGCGCGACCGACGATGAGTCCGGCGCCTGAGGACAGCCCCTGCAGTGCGCGGAATGCGAGCAGCTGGTCGATGCTCGATGCGAGCGCGCAGCCGATCGATGCCAGCGTGAATACGGCAACCCCCGACAGAATGACCACACGTCGCCCGTACGCATCCGACAGCGGCCCATGCAGCAGTGCCATCACACCGTAGGCCACGATGTAGACGCTCAACGTCTGTTGCATCGCAAAGGCGGTGGCACCGAGATCGCGCGCAACCGCAGGAAACGCCGGGAAAAGCGTATCGATGGCGAACGGGCCGAACATCGCGAGCAGGGCCAGCAGCCCCGCCAGCGCGAGGGGGTGCGCCGAAACCCGTGGCGATGGCGCCTCCGGGACCCCGCTCCGAACTTCGTCGCTCATCCTGCCGCCGGGATCAAAGCGGGAATTTCGGCAGCCCCTCGGTACCCGACCACTGGATCGCCGGCAAGCCGAGCACCGGGGCCAGCAGCCAGTAAAGCAGCAGGATGATGCCGACCAGCAACGCCATCCTCAGCGCGAAGACGGCGATCTTGATGAAAAGGTAGACGCCCACCACCAGCAGCGCAATCGCGACCCAGCTCAATCCCGTGTACCCCGCCTGCAAGGACTTCGCATCATAGCCGCGGTGCGCAGGCGATCCGCGATAATCCATCGCCTGCAACCGAGCCGGACGCGCAATGACCCAGCCTTCCGCAACGCCGTTCGAGGCGTTCGAACCCATGCCGCTGCGCGAATATGCGGAGCGTGCCTACCTCGACTACTCCATGTACGTGGTGCTGGATCGCGCCCTGCCCTTCATCGGCGACGGGCTGAAGCCGGTCCAGCGACGGATTGTCTTTGCGATGAGCGAGCTTTCCCTCGATGTCGGCGCCAAGCCGAAGAAGTCCGCCCGCACCGTCGGCGATGTCATCGGCAAGTACCACCCGCATGGCGACTCTGCGGCGTACGAGGCCATGGTGCTCATGGCGCAGCCCTTCAGCACCCGCTATCCGCTGATAGAGGGCCAGGGCAACTTCGGCTCGCCGGACGACCCGAAAAGCTTCGCCGCGATGCGCTATACCGAGTCGAAGCTGACCCGCCACGCGCAGCTGCTGTTGTCGGAACTGGCGCATGGCACCGTCCCGTTCAGCGCCAACTTCGACGGCACGCTTGAGGAACCCGACTGGTTGCCCGCGCGGCTGCCGCAGATCCTGCTCAACGGTACCACCGGCATCGCGGTCGGGATGGCCACCGATATTCCGCCGCACAACCTGCGCGAGGTCGCCGCCGCGTGCGTGCATCTCCTCGAGCATCCGGACGCAAGCGTGCGCGATCTCTGCGAGCACCTTCCCGCACCGGACTACCCGACGAGCGCGGAGATCATCACGCCGCGGGAGGATCTGCTGCGGATGTACCAGACGGGTCTCGGCAGCGTGCGGGCGCGGGCGGTCTGGCACCGGGAAGGCGGCGACATCGTCATCGATGCGATCCCGCACCAGGTATCGCCCTCCCGGCTGATGGAACAGATCGACCAGCAGCGCACGGCGAAGAAGCTGCCGATGGTCGAGGACCTGCGTGACGAATCGGACCACGCGCATCCGGTCCGGCTGGTGATCGTGCCCCGGTCAGGTCGCGTCGATGCCGGGGAGCTGATGCAACATCTGTTCGCGACGACCGATCTCGAGCGCAGTTACCGGGTCAATCTCAACGTCATCGGTCTGGACGGACGTCCGCAGCTCAAGGATCTCCGCACGCTGCTGGCCGAGTGGCTGCGTTTCCGCACGGATACCGTCCGGCGGCGGCTGCAGCACCGTCTGGAAAAAGTCGAGCGCCGACTGCATCTGCTCGACGGTCTGCGCATCGCCTTCCTCAATCTCGACGAAGTGATCCGCATCGTGCGGAGCGAGGACGAGCCGAAGCCCGTACTGATCAGACGCTTCTCACTGAGCGGGGAGCAGGCGGATTACATCCTCGAGACGCGCCTGCGGCAGCTGGCGCGACTCGAGGAGATGAAGATTCGCGGGGAACAGGACACGCTCGAAGACGAGCGCGCCAGACTCGCGATCACGCTGAAGTCCGCGCAGCGACTCCGCACGCTCGTGCGCGACGAGATCCGCCAGGATGCCGAATCTTTCGGCGACGCGCGCCGCTCGCCGCTGGTGGTGGCCGAAGCCGCACAGGCCTTGAGCGAATCCGAACTGACGCCTTCCGAACCCGTGACCGTGGTGCTGTCGGTGAAAGGCTGGGCGCGCGCTGCGAAGGGACACGAAGTGGATCCGGTGACGCTCGCCTACCGCGAAGGCGATGCCCCCGCCGCTGCCGCGCGAGGGCGCAGCAACCAGCACGCGATCTTCTTCGACTCCACGGGTCGTGCGTACGCCACGCCTGCGCATTCACTGCCTTCGGCGCGCGGTCACGGCGAGCCGTTGACGGGCCGGTTCAGTCTGCCCGCGGGCGCGCGATTCGATGCGGTGACGATTGGCGACGAGGCGGGCAGGCTGGTCGTCGCAACGACGCACGGCTACGGCTTCGTGGCGCCGTTCGCCGCGTTCGTGTCGCGGCAGAAGGCGGGCAAGACGGTTGTGAGCCTCACCACCGGCGCGCGCGTGCTGCCGCCCGCGGCCACGATCGACACCGCACGCGACCGTATCGTGGTGGCGACGACGCAGGGTCACCTGCTCATGTTCTCGGTCGCCGACCTGCCGGAACTCGAGCGCGGCAAGGGCAACAAGCTGATCGAGATTCCGCGCGTGCGCCTGTTGAGCGGCGAAGAGACGGTAGCGGGCGTCGCGGTGATTCGCGAAGGCGGCGAGGTGACGGTGTTCTCGGGGCAACGCCACCTGCGCCTCAAGTGGCCGGACCTGATCAACTACCAGGGCAATCGTGCACAGCGCGGAGCGAAGCTTCCACGGGGTTTCCAGCGCGTGGACCGGATCGCAGCTGCTCCCGACACGACGTCGTGATGCAGCCAGATCTCCGCGCCGGCAGCGCAGTACTCCGTCAGCGCGATGCACCCGTCTCGGCCGGAGAGATGCGCTCGCGAAGTTGCGACCATACTCGCGACGTCCGGTAGTCGTCACACGCATGTTTCGACATAATCGAAGGATTCTCGACCACGGGCGATAGCACATGCGTGTACGCAGGGCGATCGGAGGCATCGCGCTCAGCATCGGTGCGCTGCTTGTGGCGATTTTGCTCGCAGCCGCCGCCCTGCTGCTGATGAGTCGCCCGCAGCTCGATTCAAGCGCACAACTGCGCGGGCTCGAGGCGCCGGTCTCCGTCAAACGCGATTCGCTGGGCGTGGTCACCATCGACGCGGATCGCCGCATGGATGCGTACCGCGCCATGGGTTTCGTCCACGGCCAGGAGCGCTTTTTCGAGATGGATCTCATGCGGCGCAGCGCCGCGGGCGAGCTTTCCGAACTCTTCGGCGCACGTGCGCTGTCCGTCGACCGCAGTCATCGCGTGCATCGCTTCCGGGCGCGGGCGCGCCGCGATCTGGCGCTGCTGGATCCGTCCGGGCGTGCGCTCCTGCGTGCGTATGCCGATGGCGTCAACCAGGGACTTGAGGCGTTGCGCGCGCGGCCATTTCCCTATCTCCTGTTGCGCAGCAAGCCCGGACCCTGGCGAGCGGAAGACACAGGGCTCGTGGTGTTCGCGATGTACTTCGATCTGCAGGGTGGCGAAAACGAGATCGAGCTGGAGCGTGCCGCCGCCCGAAAGCATCTTCCGCCGGCAGTCGCCGCGTGGCTCGATACCCGCGGCAGCGAATGGGACGCCGCCCTGGACGGCTCCGAATTCGCGGCACCCGCCCTCCCGACGGAGCAGGAATTCAATCTCCGCAGTTATCCGCGGAAATTGTTCGAGGGGGAGGCCCGTGCACAACGCGACCAGGCACCCGGCAGCAACAGCTTCGCGGTCGGCGGCGCATTGACCGCCAGCGGCTCCGCGCTCGTGGCGAATGATGCGCATCTCGGGCTGCGGGTACCCAACATCTGGTTTCGCGCGAGGCTGCGGTTTCCGGATCCGCGTGCACCGGGAGGCCGTGTCGACGTCTCCGGCGTGTCGCTCCCCGGCACGCCGTCGATTGTCCTCGGCAGCAATGGCCACGTCGCATGGAGCTTCACCAACAGCTATGGCGACTGGATGGACTGGGTGCAGGTGAAGTGGCTCGACGCGAGCCACACGCGTTATGCGACGGCGGGTGGCCCTGCGGAAATCCGGGTCTTCGAAGAGCGGATCGCCATCCACGGGGCCGAGTCCGAGACGCTCGAGGTCAGGGAATCCCTGTGGGGACCGCTGATGCAGGAAGAGGACGCAGGTACTTCGCTCGCGCTGGCCTGGACGGCGCATCGCCCGGGTGCTTTCAATCTCGCGATCGGTGAGCTGGAACTCGCACCCGATCTCGAAGCCGCCATGCAGGCGATGGCCCGCGCCGGATTGCCCGCGCAGAACTTCGTCGGGGGCGACAGCGCCGGGCGCATCGGCTGGATGATTGCCGGTCGAATTCCGCAGCGATCCGCATTCGATGCTGGCGTGCCTTCCGACTGGAGTCGGCCGGGCAGCGGTTGGCTGGGCTGGATCGCTCCCGAGCTCGCTCCGCGCGTGGTGGATCCGCCGGACGCGCGGCTGTGGACAGCGAACGCACGCAATGTCGGCGGCGCTGATGGCGAGACGCTCGGGGATGGCGGCATGGTGCTGGGCGCGCGTGCCCGGCAGATCCGCGACAGCCTGCGCGCGCGCAAGCAGTTCTCGCCTGCCGACATGCTCGCGATCCAGCGCGACAACCGCGCCCTGTTCCTGCAACGCTGGTGGCGACTGTTGCAGGATGCGGCGCGACGCCATCCCGATCGCAAAGCGCTCCAGCAACTTGCCGAGGCCAGCCGAATCGCGCCCGAGCGGGCATCCATCGACAGCGTGAGTTATCGCCTGACGCGCAGCTTCCGACAACGAGTGATCGCGAACACGCTCGACATGCTGACGGCGCCCATCCACGCGGCCGACCCCGCAGCGCCGCGCGGCCCGACCGGTCAGGCGGAAACACTGGTGTGGCCCTTGCTGGCGGCGCAGCCCCTGCACCTGCTGGCCCCGATCTACGCGGACTGGAACGCGTTGCTCGAGCGTTCGGCGAGCGAGATCGTGGACGAGCTGGCGCCAAAACCGGGCGGCATGGCTGAGCGCACCTGGGGCGAGAGGAACACGAGCGCAATCAATCATCCGCTCGGCGGACTGCCGCTCATCGGGCGTTTCCTCAACACCCCGGCGCAGCAACTCGCCGGCGACACGCACATGCCTTTCGTGCAGAGTCCGACCTTCGGCGCCTCCGAGCGTTTTGCCGTAGCGCCCGGGCACGAAGCGGAAGGCTATTTCCACATGCCAGGCGGCCAGAGCGGCCACCCGCTGTCGCCGCACTATCGCGCGGGTCACGACGACTGGGTAGAAGGCCGCGCCTCAACGTTCCTGCCGGGTGCGACCGCATATCAACTGATGCTGAAACCCGGATAGCGCGCGTCAGCATCGGCGAGGCCGACGCCGATGCCGCTTCCAGGCGGAAGAGTCTCGCGGGCGAGCGGCCCGGGTTATTCGGCCTTTTTCCTGGCAGCAGGCTTCTTCGCGGCAGGCTTCTTCGCGGGAGCCTTCTTGACCGGCGCCTTGACCGGCGCTTTTGCGGGTGCCTTGCCGGGCGCCTTGACCGGAGCCTTCGCGGGAGCCTTGGAAGGCGCCTTTCTGACCGGGACGACCGGCTTGGCCGCACTCCTGCTGACAACCTTCTTCGCGACGGATCGAACTTCGCCCTCCGCCATCGGCGTCTTCTGGTCGTGCGGTCGCACGTTGCCGTAGCTGCGTTTCGCGATCTTGCCGCGCGTGGTCTTGCGGTCGCCTCTGCCCATGTTCGTTCCCTGGAAATTGAAATGCGGCGGCGAGTTTAGCGGCAGCGCGGCAGCGTATGTTGGAAACGTGCACGAAAATCCGCCATTCGCGGTGGGCTGGGTGCGGCCTTCAGTCGTCGTCCCGGCTGCGCGAAGCGGAAGCGGCGTGCCGACTCAACTGTCGGCTGCTGTGCCAGTTGCTCCAGTGAGCCGCGGCAATGAGCATGCCGCCAAACGCGGCAGCGAGCGCATGGCCCCCGGAATGATCGTGATCCGGCGAGAACAGCGAGATCGACATGATCGCGAGTCCGAGGAACAGCAACACCAGCGCCAGCGGTTGCCGATGACGGCGACTGGCGTGTCCGATCACGAACGTCGCGAACAGCGCCGCGACGCCGATGAACACGGTTTCCACCGCGCGGTTGTGCACCAGCGTATGCGACGCGCTCGGGAGCAATGCGAATGCGATCGGGATGAGCGCGCAGTGCACGGCGCAGGCGGCGGACGCCGTGCCACCCACGGCGTCGAGCGTGCCGCTGGGAGCCGGGCTCGGCGCGCTCGCGGAAAGGGGATCAGGGGTTTTC
>JBGTIG010000259.1:0-21450 GCA_041745755.1 Lysobacterales bacterium | reverse complement strand
GCGCGCTGAGCCGGGCGCGACGTACGCCGCCGACAGCGACGAGGCGGGCCTGCGGCATGCCATGGACGAGGCGGAACTGCGCCTGCGCCATTCGCCGCTGCGCATTCGCGATGCCGGGCTCGAATCCTACGTCGAAGAGCTCACGTGCCGGCTCGCGCAGGAGTTCTGCAGCGAGGTCCGCGTTTACCTCATCGACCTTCCGTACGCCAACGCGTCGATGGCGCCGAACGGCGTGCTTCAGGTCTGGGCGGGACTGTTGCTGCGCTGCCGCGATGAGGCGGAACTCGCCTACGTCATCGGGCATGAGCTCGGCCACTATCGCTACCGGCATGTCATCCAGCAGTGGCGCAGCGCCCAGCGCACGCAGGCCCTCCTGGGTGCGATGCAGGTCCTGAGTGCGGGCGTCGGCGCGGGACTTGCAGGCAGCGCGCTCGGGCTCGGGGGCGCCGCGGCGATGAGCCAGTTCTCGCGCGAGCACGAGCGCGAAGCCGATCGCTTCGGCTTCGCCACGCTGGTCGCGCAGGGCTACGACGCGTCGGCTGCGTTCGGACTCTATGAGCAGCTGGCCGCTGAGGAAGCCGCACTTCCACCCCGATGGCGAAGCGTGGTGTTCGCCTCCCATCCGCCGACCCGCGAGCGCCTCGCCGACATGCGTCAGGCCGCGAAACTTGCGGCGGGCGCAGCCGGGCCGGGAGCAACGGAGGCGATTGGCGGAGCTGCAGTCGAGAACGGTCGGCGCTTTGCCGACCGCTACGCCGGCATCGTCGCCACCCGACAGGCCGATTGGCTCCGCGCCGATCTGGCGCGAAGGCAACTCGGGCCCAGCCGGGTGCTGCTCGACTCCCTGCTCCGCCGCGCATCTCCCGCTCAACGGGGGGAGCTCGCCTTCTTTCGCGGGGAGGTCGCGCGGCTCAAACACGATGCGGCCGGCGCTGCCGAATCCGAACGCTGGTATCGCGAAGCACTCGCGCAGTCCCCCGCGCCAGCCGAAGCCCATCGGCAACTGGCATTGCTGCTGCGCGCTCGTGGTGCGCGTGCCGAGGCAGCGGACGAACTCGACCGTTATCTGGAGCTTGCTCCCGCCGCCGAGGATCGCGCGCTCATGGCGCACTATCTTGCGGAACTTCGCCGGTGAAATCCGTCGGAGTCGCCGGACACCGTTCCGGCACCACCCCGGCGCGCAGGTGGCTGGCGATACTGGCGCTTGGCACGACGTCACTCCTGCTGGGCGGATGCGGGCCCACGCCACTGGTGCGTGCAGGCAGCGTCATTGCCGCGGGAACGATCACGCTCGACACGCCCGTCGAGTGGTCGCGATTCGGTGACTCGCGCGTGGAACTCTGGACACGCGACGGCACGCGGCTCAACCAGCTCCAGTTCGTCGGCGACGTCGAGCCCGGCCAGCACGTGTTCCGCTCCCGTCGGGAAAGTCAGCGCCGACCTGACGGTGCGTACTTCCGCTCGGGGCTGGACGGATTGGCGTTGCAGGCGCTGGTCCTCGATGGACTCGCCGAGCTGGGTGCGGTGAAGCCCATGGCGCGCGGTCTCCAACCGGCGCGTTTCGGCGATGGTGAAGCTGTGCGCTTCGAGATCGACACCAGCAACCAGGATGGCCTGGTGTACCGGGGCATTGCCCAAGCCTCGGTGCATCGGGGAAAACTCTTCGTGATGCTGTTCCTTGCACCGGGGGAGCACTATTTCGAGCGCGATGCCGCGCTCGTCCGGCGCATGTTCGATTCAGCGCGCCCGAAAGCCCCCTGAAGAAATCCCGCTGCCAGTCACGGCCGGCCGAGGCGCATCCCGGACGATTCCAAAAGGCAGTCAGCGTGCGTCGAGCACCTTGTTCCATTCCGCGACCTGCGCCGACTCGCCAGCAAGCACCGTGGCGAAGTCGCCTTCAAGCGTCACCGACTCGATCTTGTCGCCCTGCTGGATCGAATCCACCACGCTCTGGTCCGCCGCATCGATGACCTTGCCGAACACCGTGTGCTTGCCATCGAGATGCGGCGTCGGTCCGTGAGTGATGAAGAACTGGGATCCATTGGTGCCTGGCCCTGCGTTCGCCATCGAGAGGACACCCTTCTCGTGTTGCAGCGCCGGCGCGAACTCGTCACCGAACCGGTATCCCGGGCCGCCGCGACCCGACCCCTCGGGACAGCCACCCTGGATCATGAAGCCGGGGATCACGCGGTGAAAACTGAGGCCATCGTAGTAGCCACGCTGCACGAGGTTGACGAAGTTCGCGACCGTTTTCGGTGTCTCGCCCGGTGTCAGCCTTACCCGGATCGGACCGCGCGTGGTGGTGAATGTCGCAGTCAGTTCGCTCATGGCATTGCTCCGTGGAAAGCCGCGCATGATAGTCCACTGCCCCGGCCACGGTCCCCGCGCGAGGGCGCCCGACGTCCGGTTGCCTTCGGTCGTCGACCAGAACGGCCGCAGCTAACCGCCATGAGCGGCGTGGTGGCAGCGCCTGCTATCATGGGCGGTTACCCACTGTCCTGCCGTTTCGGCCTTTCGAATGCCCATCCAGCGCCTGCGCAACATCGCCATCGTCGCCCATGTCGACCACGGCAAGACCACCCTCGTCGACCAGCTCCTGAAGCAGTCCGGCACCTTCAGCGATCGCGCGGTCGTGGCCGACCGCGTCATGGATTCCAACGACCTGGAGAAGGAACGCGGCATCACCATCCTGTCGAAGAACACGGCTATCCGCTGGAAGGACCCGAGCGGCGAGGAGTGGCGCATCAACATCGTGGACACCCCCGGACATGCCGACTTCGGCGGAGAAGTGGAGCGCGTGCTGTCGATGGTCGACTCGGTGCTGTTGCTGGTCGACGCCATGGATGGCCCCATGCCGCAGACGCGCTTCGTGACGCAGAAGGCGTTCCAGATGGGCTTCAAGCCGATCGTGGTGGTCAACAAGGTGGATCGCCCCGGTGCGCGGCCGGACTGGGTGGTCGGGCAGACGTTCGATCTGTTCGATCGGCTGGGCGCAAGCGAGGAGCAGCTCGACTTCCACACCGTCTACGCGTCGGCGCTGAATGGGTACGCCGGATTGTCGCCCGAAGTGAGCGGCGGCGACATGAGTGCCCTGTTCCAGACCATAGTCGACCACGTCGCACCGCCGGCCGTCGATCCCGAGGGCCCGTTCCAGATGCGCGTGACCTCGCTCGACTACAACAACTACGTCGGCATCATCGGGGTCGGGCGCATCCAGCGTGGCCGCGTCAAGCCGAACATGCAGGTCACGGTGCTCGATCGCGACGGCAAACCGCGGAGCGGCAAGATCCTGCAGGTGCTCGGCTTTCACGGGCTCGAGCGTACCGAGGTCGCGGAAGCGCGCGCCGGCGACATCATCGCCGTTTCGGGCCTCGAGGGGCTGGGTATATCTGAAACGATCTGCGATCCGGCGGCACCCGAGCAATTGCCCGTGCTGACGGTGGATGAGCCCACCATTTCCATGACCTTCCAGGTCAACGATTCTCCCTTCGCCGGCAAGAAGGATCGTAGCGGTGGCAAGTTCCTGACTTCCCGGCAACTGCGCGATCGGCTGATACGCGAGACCCAGCACAACGTTGCGCTCAAGGTTGAGGAAACAGAGGACGCGGACAAGTTCAGGGTTTCGGGCCGCGGCGAGCTGCACCTGTCGATCCTGATCGAAACCATGCGGCGAGAGGGTTATGAGCTCGCCGTCTCGCGCCCCGAAGTGATCCTTCGCATGATCGACGGCGAGCAGATGGAACCGTACGAGAGCCTCGTCGTCGATCTCGAAGAACCCTACCAGGGCAACGTGATGTCGCGGCTCGGCGAGCGCAAGGCGCAGCTTCAGAACATCGAACCTGACGGCAAGGGTCGGGTCCGCATGGACTTCATGATCCCGGCGCGCGGCCTGATCGGCTTTCAGAGCGAGTTCCGCACGATGACCGCAGGTACGGGACTGCTGTTCCATGTCTTCGACCACTACGGGACGAAAGCCGAGGGCGCCATAGGCAAGCGCAGCAACGGCGTCTTGATCTCCAACGGCACGGGTCCCTCTCCCGCCTACGCGCAGATCATGATGCAGGAACGCGGGCGCCTGATGATCGAGCCGCTCGACGAGATCTACGAAGGGCAGATCGTCGGCATCCACGCCAAGGACAACGACCTCACCGTCAACGCGCTGCGCGCCAAGCAGCTCACCAACTTCCGTGCCGCCGGCAAGGACGAGACGGTGCAGTTGACGCCGGCGGTGAAGATGTCGCTCGAGCAGGCGCTCGAGTTCATCGACGATGGAGAGCTGGTCGAGGTGACGCCGGTGGCTATCCGGCTGCGCAAGCAGTTCCGGACCGAAGTGGAGCGCAAACGCGGCATGCGCTTCTGACGGCGGCGACGGTGCGGTGGAGAAGGCGTTGAGCAAGCGACGCCACGCGCCGGTGAGACCCCGAAGACCCTGACGGGAGCGCTGCCGAATCAGGACGCGTTGGCGAGCCGCACGGCAAGGGAGCCAGCGCAGCAAGCTGCGCTGCTACGGACGGACGCCCTGAAGCTGCGCTGCTACGACGGGACGCCCTGCAGCTGCTCGTGCTTGCGCACGATCAGCATGGCGATTTCCAGCGACTGTTCGTAGTTGAGCCTCGGGTCCACCGTGGAACGGTAGGCGCGCGACAAATCCTTCTCCAGCAGCTCGCGCGCGCCGCCCATGCACTCGGTGACGTTGTCGCCGGTCAACTCCAGATGCACGCCGCCGAGCCGGGTACCCGCCGCCGCATGCAGGTCGAATGCCAGTTCGAGTTCGGCGCGGATATTGGCGAAACGCCGGGTCTTGATGCCTCCGGCAAGCGCTTCCGTGTTGCCGTGCATCGGATCGCAGATCCACAGTACCCGGCGACCGTCGCGCGCGATCGCATCGAGCAGGGCCGGCAGCTTTGCTTCGATGTGCGCCGCGCCCATGCGATGGATGAAGATCAGGCGGCCGGCCTCGTCGTCCGGATTCAACACGTCGATCAACCGCAGCAGCGAGTCCGGCGTGCTTGCGGGACCGACCTTGACTCCCACCGGGTTGCGGATGCCGCGGCAGTACTCCACGTGCGCGCCGTCCTGTACCGCCGTGCGCACGCCGATCCAGGGCAGGTGAGTCGACAGGTTGAACCACCCCTCCTGTCGTGGCACCTGGCGCGTCAGCGCTTCCTCGTAGTGCAGAACCAGCGCTTCATGGGAGGTGAAGAAGTCGACCCGATTGAGACTGTGGACGGCGGCGCCGGCGAGCGTTTCCATGAAGCGGATCGATTCGCCGATCGACGCGACGCGCTCGCGGTATTCGCGCGCGAGCGGCGCTCGTTCGACCCAGTCGAGATCCCAGTACTCGGGGTGATGCAGATCCGCAAAGCCGCCGTCGATCAGCGCGCGCACGAAATTCATGGTCAACGCGGAACAGGCGTGACCCTGCAGCAGCCGTCGCGGATCCGGCTGGCGCGCCGTCGGGTCGAACGCCGCCCCGTTGATCAGATCGCCACGATAGCTTGGCAAGGTGACATCGCCGCGGGACTCGAGATCGGACGATCTCGGCTTGGCATACTGTCCGGCGAAGCGCCCGACACGCACGATCGGCAGCCTTAGCCCGTGCACCAGCACCAGGCTCATCTGCAGCAGGACCTTGAGTCGTGCGGAGATGATCGATGAGTTGCAATCTCCGAAGCTTTCGGCGCAATCGCCTCCCTGCAGCATGAAGCGTTCGCCTCGCTGCGCTTCGGCGATGTGCTCCTTCAGCGCCAGGACCTCCCAGGACGTCACCAGTGGCGGCAACTCGCGCAGCTCGCCGAGCGTCTGCTCGAGCGCCAACGGATCGCTGTAGGTCGGCTGCTGCGTCGCGGGAAAACCGCGCCAGCTCTGCGGCGACCATGAGGATCCGCCGGCGGACTCGGCCTTCGCGGCGACGGCCACCACGACGGGTTGCGCGTTCATGCCCGCCCGCGCCTGCCGTCCGACCGCGTCATCGCGAACACCGCAATCGCCCCGAGCAGCACGAAGCAGATCAAGGTCCAGCTCGGCATCGAGAGTCCGAGAAACGCCCAGTCCACCTTCGCGCACTCGCCGGAACCCGTGAAGGCCTTGCGCACCGCCGCCGTCAGCGGCAGCGTCTCCAGCATGTAGTTGAGTCCGGGCCCGCAGGCGGGGACCTGATCGGGGGGGAGGTTCTGCAGGCGAACGTGCTGCAGCGCCACGCTGGCTCCGGCCGCGGCCGCGGCCAACGCAAGCAAGCCGTAGGCCTTGCGACCCGCGCCGCGCGGATTGTGCAGAGCGGCGATCAGCGCCACCAGGCCCAGCGCAAAGAACGCCACGCGCTGGAGGATGCACAACGGACAGGGATCAATGAACAGCTGGAACTGCACATAGTAGGCATACGCCAGCAGCGCCGCGCAGATCAACGCGATCGCGGCGAACAGCGCGCGGAACGAGCCTGGAAGCATGGGTTTCGGCAGAGAGGAAACGGGCATCAAAGATGACGCGTCGCAGCATGCATTGCAACTCGCCAACTGTCGCGTTCAGCGATCAGTGACTCGACGTCCGATTCCGTTCCGGCACCGCGGTGGGGCGACCCACGCGCATGGGCCGGGCCCTGGCGTCCGTGGAACTGCCGCTGCGAGCCGGATCAGTCGGCCGCTTCTACCGCGTCACCGGGGGTCGGACGGTCTACCAGCTCCACGTACGCCATCGGAGCGGAATCGCCGTTGCGGAAGCCGGCCTTGAGCACGCGCAGATAGCCTCCTGGACGCGACGCATAACGGGGTCCCAACTCGGTGAACAGCTTGCCTACCGCCGCCTTGTCCCGAAGACGGGCAAACGCCAGCCGGCGATTCGCCACGCCGTCGATCTTGGCGAGCGTGATCAGCGGTTCGGCGACCCGGCGCAGTTCCTTGGCCTTCGGCAAGGTAGTGCGGATCGCCTCGTGGACGAACAGCGACGTCGCCATGTTCTGGAACATGGCCTTGCGGTGGCTGCTGGTGCGATTGAACTTGCGGCCCGAATTCTGGTGGCGCATGACACGATTCCTTGAAGCTCTGATGCACTATGCCGGGCGTCCGCTGGACGTTCCGGCGTCGAGGTTTCCGATCAGCCGATCTGCATGCCGTGCGAGAGACCCGGCGGCGGCCAGTTGTCGAGCCGCATGCCGAGGTTCAGACCGCGCTGCGCGAGCACGTCCTTGATTTCGGTCAACGACTTCTTGCCGAGGTTCGGAGTCTTGAGCAGTTCCACCTCGGTCTTCTGGATGAGATCGCCGATGTAGTAGATGCTCTCGGCCTTGAGGCAATTGGCCGAACGGACCGTCAGCTCCAGATCGTCGATCGGGCGGAGCAGCAGCGGATCCACGCCGCTGGCAGCCGGCTTGACCACCGACGACTCACGGCGGGTGAAATCACCGAACACGGAAAGTTGGTCGGCGAGGATGTCGGCGGCCTTGCGCACCGCGTCTTCCGCTTCGACCGTCCCGTTGGTATCGATGTCGAGTATGAGCTTGTCGAGATCGGTACGCTGCTCGACGCGGGCACTGTCGACTTCGAACGAAACCCTGCGGATCGGCGAGAAGGATGCGTCGAGCTGCAGCCGGCCGATTGGTCGCGATTCCTCGTCGGGACGGCGTCGAGCAACTGCCGGCTGATAGCCGACACCGCGCGCGATCCGGAGGCGCATCGACAACTGGACATCCTTGGTGAGATGCGCGATCACGTGCTCTGGATTGACGATCTCGACATTGTGATCGGTCTCGATGTCCCCGGCGGTCACCACGCCAGCGCCCTTCTTGGTGAGCGTCAGTGTCGTCTCATCGACGTTATGCAGCCGGATCGCCACGTCCTTGAGGTTCAGGAGCACGTCGATGACGTCCTCCTGCATGCCTTCGAGCGTGGTGTACTCGTGCAGTACGTCGTCGATCTCGACCTCGACGATCGCGGCACCCGGAATCGAGGACAGCAGCACGCGCCGGAGGGCATTGCCGAGCGTGTGCCCGAATCCGCGCTCGAGCGGCTCGACCACCACACGCGCACGATGCATCGAAATTCTTTCGGATGTGATGCCGCGCGGACGCAACACCTGATTTGCGTTACCAGCCATGGGGGCTTTCGCTCCTCGAATACTTGAAAAAGATTCTGCGATCCATCGCGTAGTTGGGTTCAGGGCCGCTGATGGCTCGACCAGCTCCCCGCACACGGCGGAGAACTGGCGGCTGCGCCCGATTTCGCCGACGGGGATCGACGAAACGTGATGCTTACTTGGAGTACAGCTCGACGATCAGGTTCTCATTGATGTCGGAGGGCAGGTCGGCGCGATCCGGGGACGCCTTGAAGACGCCGCTCATCTTCTTGGCGTCGACTTCGACCCACGTCGGCGCCAGGTCCATCTCGGTCGACAGTGTCAGGGCTTCCTGGATGCGGAGCTGACTCCGGGCCTTTTCCGACACCGCGATCTCGTCGCCGGCCTTCACCTGATACGAAGGCAGATTGACCGTCTTGCCATTGATGCGGATGGACTTGTGCGAAACCAGCTGGCGTGCCTGCGCGCGCGTCACCGCGAAACCCATGCGATAAATGACATTGTCCAGGCGCCCTTCAAGCAGCTTCAGCAGGTTCTCACCCGTGTTGCCCTTGCGGTTCGACGCCTTGGCGTAATAGCCACGGAACTGCTTCTCGAGCAGGCCGTAGGTGCGCTTGACCTTCTGCTTCTCACGAAGCTGGACCGCGTAATCCGATAGCCGGACCCGCTTGCCCGCGCCGCCGTGCTGCCCGGGCTTCTGCTCGAGCTTGCACTTCGAATCGAGCGCGCGCGACGGGCTCTTGAGGGACAGGTCGGCGCCTTCACGACGTGCCAGCTTGCAAGTGGGTCCGAGATAACGTGCCATAGAAATTCTGCTCTTTCCAAAAGTCAGGCCAGGGATGGCCGATCTTGATTCATGCGATCAGGGAGGAGCGCACTAGACTCTACGGCGCTTCGGCGGACGACAGCCGTTGTGGGGAATCGGAGTGATGTCGATGATGTTGGTGATGCGGTAGCCGACTGCATTGAGTGAACGCACGGCCGATTCGCGCCCGGGACCCGGCCCCGTGATGCGAACCTCCAGCGTCTTCAGCCCGTAGTCGAGCGCGGCGCGACCGGCCTTTTCGGCCGCGACCTGCGCTGCGAATGGCGTGGACTTGCGCGAACCGCGGAAACCCGCCCCACCGGAAGTGGCCCAGGACAGCGCGTTCCCCTGCCGATCGGTGATGGTGATTATCGTGTTGTTGAAGGAAGCCTGCACGTGCGCAATGCCATCGGTGACGACGCGACGGATCTTCTTCTTCGGTGCTGCCTTGACTTGCTTGTTCATGAATTCCCGTGATAGGCGCCGCGCGCCTCGTTACGCTTGAAAAACCTGTCGGACCCCGCGATGCGATCGGCAAGGTGACGCGGTGAGCTGCCGTCGCGCCGATCCAGGCGCACCGAAAAATCCTACTTCTTGATCTGCTTGCGGGGACCCTTGCGCGTACGCGCATTGGTGCGCGTGCGCTGACCGCGCATCGGCAGACCGCGGCGATGCCGAAGTCCGCGATAGCACGACAGATCCATCAGTCGCTTGATGCTGATGCCGACTTCGCGGCGCAGGTCGCCTTCGATGATGTACTTGCCGATCTGGGCGCGGATCTGCTCGACATCGGACTCCGCCAGATCGCGCACCTTGGTCGAGGGTGCGACGCCAGCGTCGGCGCACACCTTCTTCGAGCGCGAGCGGCCAATTCCGTAGATGCTCTGGAGACCGACCCACACGTGCTTGTGGACGGGAATGTTGACACCGGCAATGCGCGCCATAAAAGCACCAGCTCCAAGAATTGAACGAAATAGGCCTGAACCAGACAGCTTTGGACCACATCAGCGCAGCGGACAGCCCCCGGATCCGAACCCGCGAGGCCCCCGCAGTGAACAAAGCATGATACATGAACTAGCGCCCCGTTGGCAGGCTCCCCTGACCCGGACCGGACGCTCAAATCACCGCAATGCACCCCCGCGACTGCCACCCTTCAGATTGGCCTTCTTCAGCAGGCTGTCGTACTGATGGGACATGAGATGCGCCTGGATCTGCGCGATGAAATCCATGACGACTACCACCACGATCAGGAGCGACGTGCCGCCGAAATAGAACGGCAGCTCCGGCCAGCCCAGCCGCATGAATTCCGGCAGCAGGCACACCGCGACCAGATACACGGCGCCAATCGCCGTGAGCCGGGTCATCACACCATCAATGTACTCGGCGGTGGCGCGACCCGGCCTGATACCGGGAATGAGAGCTCCCGACTTCTTGAGATTGTCGGCGGTCTCCTGTGAGTTGAACACCAGCGCGGTGTAGAAAAAAGCGAAGAACGCGATCATGCCGCCGAACAGGATCATGTAGAGCGGCTCTCCGGGCTGGAGCGCCGTCGTGACGGCCTGCAGCCATCCGGCGCCGGACCAGTCCGTGCCCCACGACGCGGCGGTTGCGGGAAAGAGGATGAGGCTGGAGGCGAAGATCGGGGGAATCACACCGGCCATGTTGATCTTGAGCGGCAGGTGCGAGGACTGATTGAGATAGGCGCGTGCGCCGCCCTGGCGCTTGGCGTAGTTGACCGTGATGCGCCGCTGCGCGCGCTCGAAGAACACCACGAAGGCGGTGACGCCGAGCACGATGGCGACGATCCCGATCACGGTAAGCGGGCTGATCTCGCCCCTGCTCGCCAGCGTCAGCGTCGATGCGATGGCGCTGGGCAGTCCAGCCACGATGCCGGCGAAGATGATGAGCGAGATGCCGTTGCCCACACCGCGTTCGGTGATCTGCTCGCCGAGCCACATGAGGAACATGGACCCCGCAGTGAGGCCGACGACTGCGCTGAAGATGAAGGCCGGGCCGGGACTGATCACGACCTGGATGCCCTGCGCCGCGCCCGAGCTCTGCAATGCCATCGCCACGCCGAATGCCTGGAAAGCGGCGAGCAGCACGGCACCGATCCGGGTCCACTGGTTGATCTTGCGGCGTCCCGATTCGCCCTCCTTGCGCAATGCCTGCAGACTCGGGACGACTTGTACGACCAGCTGGATGATGATGGACGCGGAAATGTAGGGCATCACACCGAGCGCGAACAGTGAGAATCGCTCCAGTGCCCCACCCGAAAACATGTTGAACATGTCGACGATGGTGCCGCGATTGGCGTCCATCATCCGGGTCATCGCTTCGGGGTTGACCCCGGGAACCGGAATGAAGGTGCCGAAGCGGAACACCACGAGAGCGCCAAGCACGAACAACAGCCGCTGCTGCAGGTCCTTCAGCTTGCCGATGCCCGCGAGCATCTGCGATTGGTTGGGAGACTTGGCCACCGGGCTTACTTCGCCTTCACCTGTGTGTCGTCGCTGGTGTCATCGGCGACCGTTTCGAGGCTGCCGCCTGCAGCCGCGATCGCGTCGCGTGCACCGGCCGTCAGCAGGATGTCCGCACCCTTGATGGTGTACGGGCGGGTGACCTCGCCTTTCCTGATGATCTTGATCCGCTTCGCGTGCGTCGGCACGAGGCCGGCCTTGCGCAGCGTGGGCATGTCGATCACGGTTGCATCGAGCTTCTCGAGGCGATACAGACCGATTTCGGCGGTGTCGACCTTCTGCTTGGAACGAAAGCCGACCTTGGGCAGGCGACGCTGCAACGGCATCTGGCCGCCCTCGAAGCCCGGCTTGATCTTGCCCTTGCCCGAACGCGCGTACTGACCCTTGTGACCACGGCCAGCGGTCTTGCCGAGCCCGGAACCGATACCGCGACCGACGCGGGTCCGATCCTTGCGCGAGCCCTTGGCGGGCTTCAGAGAATTGAGTTGCATGGTTGCCGCTCCAATGGTTGCGTTGCCGTAGACCGGCTTCTCACGCGGACCGGGGACTGCCCCGAAACCGCGGCTTTCCCGCGCGGGAATTACTCTTCGACGCGCACCAGATAGCTGACCTTGTTGATGAGGCCGCGCACGCTGGGAGTGTCCTCGAGTTCGCGCACGTCGTTGATCCTGCGCAAGCCCAGGCCCTTGACGCTGAGGCGATGGATGCCCGGGCAGTTGTTGGGGCTCTTCACCAGGCGCACGCGCACCGTCGAACCCTCGGATTTCTTCACTGTCTTCTTAGTCATGGCTCGGGCGAATCTCTTCGACGCTCTTGCCGCGCCTGGCGGCGATATGTGCCGGAGATTCCACAGCCGAAAGGCCCTGAATCGTCGCCCGCACCAGATTGATCGGATTGCGCGAACCTTGCGCCTTGGCGAGTACGTTCTTCACACCCACCACTTCGAATACCGCGCGCATCGCGCCGCCGGCGATGACGCCGGTACCTTCGGATGCCGGCTGCATGTAAACCTTCGCGGCGCCATGTCGCCCGTACACCGCGTAGAACAGCGTGCCATTGTCGAGGCGCACCGAAACGAGATTCTTGCGGGCGCGTTCCATGGCTTTGGCGATGGCGACGGGCACCTCGCGCGCCTTGCCATAACCCATGCCCACTTTGCCGTCGCCGTCGCCGACGACCGTCAACGCGGTGAAGCTCATCTGCCGACCGCCCTTGACCGTCTTGGCCACGCGGTTGACGGCAATCAGCTTCTCCTGCATGCCATCTCCGCTGTCGCGATCGTTACGGTCGCCGCGGTTGTCGCGATTGTCGCGCTCGTTGCTCATCGATAACCCTTAAATTCGTTTCGCTTGCTGCCACGGACCCTGTCGGGGTCCGGCCAGATCAGAACTTGAGACCCGCTTCGCGCGCTGCATCCGCCAGCGCCTGTATGCGGCCGTGATACAGAAAGCCCGAGCGGTCGAACGCCACACTGTCGACACCCGCCGCCAGTGCCTTCTCGGCAATGGCGCGACCGACCACCGCGGCGGCTGCCTTGTTCTTGGTGCCCCCAGTGATGCCGTCGCGCACGGCCTCCTGCACGGTCGATGCACTCGCGAGCACCTGCCGGCTGTCGGCTGAAAACACCTGGGCGTACAAATGCTTGCCGCTGCGATGCACCGACAGGCGCGGGACGCCGAGCTTGCGGATATGCATTCGCGTCCGCTTGGCGCG
This sequence comes from Lysobacterales bacterium, assembly GCA_041745755.1. GTDB lineage: Bacteria > Pseudomonadota > Gammaproteobacteria > Xanthomonadales > Ahniellaceae > JBBQNY01. Next base: position 8,385 of record JBGTIG010000259.1, on the reverse strand, counting down.
ACGCAGCCGTTGAATTCGCTTTTCCACCGTCATCTCCAGTGCGGCCCGGACATCAGGCCTTCTTGGCTTCCTTCATCACGATACGTTCGCCCGCGTAGCGGACCCCCTTGCCTTTGTACGGTTCCGGTGGCCGCACGGCGCGAATCTTCGCGGCCAGTTCGCCCACCTGCTGCTTGTCGACGCCCTTGACCAGCACTTCCGTCTGGCTGGGTGTCTCGAGCGTGATGCCATCCGGCGCCACGATCACCACCGGATGCGAGAACCCAAGCGAAAGATTGAGATTCTTGCCCGCAACTGCGGCGCGGTAGCCGACACCGACCAATTCGAGCTTGCGCGTGTAGCCCTCGTGCACGCCGGACACCATGTTGGCGATGAGAGAACGGATCGTTCCTGCCATCGCATCGTCCATTGGCGTCTTCGGAGCGACGTCAAGCTTGCTCTCACTGTGCAGCACGCTCACGCCCCGCGGCGCCGCCATCGTCAACAGGCCCTTGGGTCCCTTGACGGTGATGGTGTCTTCGGTCTGCTTGAACTCGACGCCTTTCGGCAACTCGATCGTCTTCTTGGCAACGCGCGACATCTTGAAACTCCTGTACTTGCGGATCAGGCCAGTTGCAACCGGCCGCTTTGGATCAGGCCACCAGGCCGATCATCTCGCCGCCGAGTCCTCGGGACCTCGCCTGCGCATCTGTCATGAGGCCAGCCGAAGTGGAAACAATGGCCACGCCGAGACCCCCGATTACCTTCGGCAACGCGTCCGCGCCACGATAGCGTCGCAGTCCGGGTCGCGACAGGCGCTTCAGGCGTTCGATTGCCGGCTTGCCCTGGTAGTAACGCAGCGCGATCTCGAGTTCCTTCTTCGCGCCGAGGTCGCGCACGGCGAGGTCGTTGATATAACCCTCTGCCTTCAGCAACTCCGCGATCGCTACCTTGACCTTGGACGACGGCATGCGTACCGCCGGCTTGCCGGTGGCCTGGCCGTTGCGGATGCGCACGAACATGTCGGCGATCGGATCCATGACACTCATGAGTACACCTTTTCGATTGCTGCACTGTTTGCTTGACTGCTTCCCTCCCCGGTGTGGGAAGGGGGAAAAAACTGCTACCAACTCGCCTTGCGCAAGCCCGGGACGTCGCCGCGCATCGTGGCTTCCCGAAGCTTGTTCCTGCCGAGGCCGAACTTCTGGTAAACGCCACGCGGGCGCCCGGTCAGCGCGCAACGCGTGCGCATGCGCGACGGGCTGGCGTCTCGCGGAAGCTTCTGCAGCGCTACCTGAGCCGCCGCCCGCTCGTCGAAGGAAAGCTTCGAATCAGCGATCTGGCGCTTGATCTCGCTGCGTCGCGCGGCGTACTTCTTGACGGTCCTGGCGCGACGCTTGTCGCGCTCGATCATCGATGTCTTTGCCATGTCGTGCCTTATCTCTCTATTGAGCGAAAGCGTCCGCCACCAGGGTAGCTTCCGCCGATCGTGTTGCCGTGAACCGTATGCTTGCCGCTGTCACCACCCGCCCGAATGCAAAACCCCATCAAAGCGTGCCCTTCCAGACCTCAGTTGCGGAACGGAAACCCGAATCCTTCCAGCAGTGCCTTCGCTTCGGCATCGGTCTTCGCGGTCGTCGTGATGGCGATGTCCATGCCGCGCAACGCATCGACCTGATCGAAGTCGACCTCGGGAAAGATGATCTGCTCCTTGATGCCGAAATTGAAGTTTCCGCGCCCGTCGAACGAACGCCCGCCCACACCACGGAAGTCGCGCACGCGCGGCAGCGAGATGTTGACGAGGCGATCGAGAAACTCGTACATGCGTGCCCGGCGCAAGGTCACCTTGCAGCCGATCGGCCAACCGTCGCGGATCTTGAACGTCGCTACCGAAGTGCGGGCCTTGGTCACGATCGGCTTCTGACCGGCGATCCTGGTCATGTCCGCAACCGCATTCTCCAGCACCTTCTTGTTTGCGGCCGCCTCACCCACACCCATGTTCAGCGTGATCTTGGACAACCGCGGTACCTGCATCGGATTCCTGTAGCCAAAGCGCTCCGTGAGCTTCGGTACCACGGAATCCTTGTAGTGCTTCTCGAGACGGATCATTTTCTGCGACCTCAAGCGTCGACGACTTCGCCGGACGAGCGGAATGTCCGCACCTTGCGGCCGTCGTCGAGCACCTTGATACCGACGCGCTCGCGCTTGCCGGTGGATGAGTTGAACAGCATCACATTGGACCCGTGGATCGACGCCTCGCGCTCGAGGATCCCGCCGGGCTGGTTGGCCTGGGGGTTCGGCTTGGTGTGGCGCTTGATCACGTTGACGTTGGCGACGACCACGCGTTCACCCGCAACGCGCAGCACCTCGCCCTTCTGGCCCTTGTTCTTGCCGGTGATCACGATGACCTGGTCACCCTTGCGGATTCTCTTCATGACTGCTTCTCTATGGGGCGGGTGGCAACCCACCATTGCTGGTATTTGCGCGACGGGCCGGAGGCACGTCCTACAAAACCTCCGGCGCAAGCGACACGATCTTCATGAACTTCTCGCCGCGCAGCTCGCGCGTCACCGGGCCGAAGATGCGCGTGCCGATCGGCTCGAGCTTGTTGTTAAGCAGTACCGCGGCGTTGCCGTCGAACCGGATCGACGAACCATCGGCGCGACGCACCCCCTTCGCGGTGCGCACGACAACCGCGTCGTAAACCTCGCCCTTCTTGACCTTGCCACGCGGAATCGCATCCTTGACCGATACCTTGATCACATCGCCGATGTGCGCATAGCGGCGCTTCGAGCCACCGAGCACCTTGATGCACATCAGCTCGCGGGCGCCCGAATTGTCAGCGGCGGCAAGCCGGCTCTCCACCTGAATCATTGCGTTCTCCTCGATTCGTCCCGCTCAGACCTGCGCGCGTTCCACGACTTTCACCACACGCCAGTTCTTGGTCTTCGACTGCGGCCGGCATTCGCTGATGCGCACCAGGTCGCCTTCCTGGCACTCGTTGTTCTCGTCGTGCGCGTGCACCTTGGTCGAACGGCGCAAAAGCTTGCCGTACAGGCCATGCTGGAGCTGGCGTTCGATCTTCACGGTCACCGTCTTCTGCATTTTGTTGCTGACGACCCGCCCTTCGATGGCGCGGCCTGGAGCCGGCGCCGCGGTCGCGGGGTCTGCATTCGCATTCTGGTCAGTCATGGCGGCGCCCTGGTCCACTGCTGGATTCGATGCTTCCTGGTTCAATTGCGGTTTCACGGGGTCATTCATTGGCTTTCAGCCTGGGGCTTGTCGGCACGGGACGCGTTCTTGCCCGTCAAATCCGCGATCTGGTGCTTCGCTCGCGCGATGTCGCGGCGGACGCTGCGTACCTGATGCGTCTTCGTGAGCTGGCCCGCGCCCTTCTGCATGCGCAGGTTGAACTGTTCCCGACGGAGATCCAGCAGTTCCTTCTGCAGTTCCTCGGCCGTCCTGGGTTTGGCTGCCTTCGGCTTCTTCGTGGCCATCACAGCACCGTCCGGGTCACGAAAGCGGTTTGCACGGAAAGCTTGGCTGCGGCGAGACGGAACGCCTCGCGTGCCGTCGCTTCGTCCACGCCTTCCATCTCGTAGAGCATACGGCCCGGCTGCACTAGCGCGACCCAGAACTCGACGCTGCCCTTGCCCGAACCCATGCGCACCTCGATCGGCTTCTTGGTGACCGGCTTGTCGGGGAAGACACGGATCCAGAGCTTGCCGCCGCGCTTGACGTGCCGCGAGATGGACCGGCGCGCAGCCTCGATCTGGCGCGACGTCAGTTGCCCGTGGGTGGTCGCGCGCAATCCATACTCGCCGAACGAGACAAGATTGCCGCTCCACGCGAGCCCGTCATTGCGACCCTTGAACTGTTTCCTGAATTTCGTGCGTTTTGGTTGCAGCATGGCCTGGAATTCCTAGTACTCAGTTCCTGGGTTCAGCACGACGCGGCTCGCGCTTCGGGTTGCCGGCTTCGCTGGCCTGCTCGGCCAGGGTTGCGGCGTGCAGGTCGAAGATCTCGCCCTTGTAGACCCACACCTTGACGCCGATGATTCCGTATGTCGTCTTCGCCTCGGCGAACCCGTAATCGACGTCCGCACGCAGCGTATGCAGCGGCACGCGTCCTTCGCGGTACCACTCCGAGCGCGCGATCTCGGCGCCATTGAGTCGGCCCGCGACGTTGACCTTGATGCCGAGCGAACCGAGCCGCATGGCGTTTCCGACCGCACGCTTCATTGCGCGGCGGAACATGATGCGGCGCTCGAGCTGCTGGGCGATGGACTCCGCGACCAGCTGCGCGTCCAGTTCGGGTTTGCGAACCTCGCTGACATTGATGTGCGTGGGTACGCCCATGACCTGCGTGACTTCGCGGCGCAGCTTGTCGATGTCCTCGCCCTTCTTGCCGATCACCACGCCCGGACGCGCCGTGTGGATGGTGACGCGGGCGGTCTTGGCGGGACGCTCGATGGTGATGCGGCTGATGCCCGCGGCCGCCAGCTTCTTCTTCAGCAGCTCGCGAACACGCAGATCGGCGGCCAGATACTCCGCGTACTCGCGCTTGCCCGCAAACCACTTCGAATTCCAGTCCTTGGAAATGCCGAGGCGTATACCGGTTGGATGAACTTTATGACCCATCGTGCGTGCCTTTGCGTACGTTCAGTTCTTGCCGTTGCCAACGACCACAGTTATGTGGCTCGTGCGCTTGGTGATGCGGTTGCCACGACCCTTGGCGCGCGCGTGCATGCGCTTGAAGGTCGGACCCTCGTCGACGAACACCGTGTCGACCTTGAGCTCGTCCACGTCCGCGCCAAGGTTGTTCTCCGCGTTCGCGACCGCGGAAAGCAGTACCTTCTTCACCAGCTGCGCCGCCTTCTTGTTGGAAAAGGTGAGCACATCGGCTGCGCGCGCGACACTCATGCCACGCACCAGGTCAGCGACGAGTCGCGCCTTCTGCGGGCTGATGCGCGCGGTCTTGAGCACCGCTGTACGCATGTTGAGCTCGGTACGGGCCTTCTTGTCGGCTTCGTGCTTGGATCTGGCTGCCTTGTCCACGGCGCTCTCCCTACTTCTTCTGCGCGGGTTTCTTGCCCGCGTCAGCTGTCTTCTTGTCGCCAGAATGGCTGCGGAAAGTACGCGTCATCGCGAACTCACCAAGCTTGTGCCCGACCATGTTTTCGTTCACGAGCACTGGCACGTGCTGCTTGCCGTTGTGGATCGCGAGCGTGAGTCCGACCATGTCCGGCAGGATCATGGAACGCCGTGACCAGGTCTTGATCGGACGCTTGTTGCTGGTCGCGGTCGCGGCCTCCACCTTTTTCATAAGGTGCAGGTCGACAAACGGGCCCTTCTTCAATGAACGCGGCATAGTGCTTTCCTGTCAGCCTCAGCTTCTACGATCGCGAACGATGAACTGTTGCGTGCGCTTGTTGTTGCGTGTCTTGTAGCCTTTCGCGGGGGTCCCCCACGGGCTGACCGGATGGCGGCCTCCCGAGGTCTTGCCTTCACCGCCGCCGTGCGGATGGTCGACCGGATTCATCGCGACACCGCGGACGGTGGGACGGATGCCCAGCCAGCGCTTGGCGCCGGCCTTGCCGAGTTTGCGCAGGTTATGTTCGCCGTTGCCCACCTCGCCGATCGTCGCGAAGCATTCGACGGGAACCTTGCGCGTCTCGCCGGAGCGCAGGCGCAAAGTCGCGTAGCCCTGCTCCCGCGCGACCAACTGGGCGCCCGCGCCGGCACTCCGGGCGATCTGTGCGCCCTTCCCCGGGCGCATCTCGATGCAATGCACGGTGGTGCCGACGGGCACGCTGCGCAGAGGCATGGCATTGCCACTGCGGATCGGTGAGTTGGCACCGGCCATGAGTTGATCGCCCGCCTTCACGCCCTTGGGGGCGATGATGTAGCGGCGTTCGCCATCGACATACAACAGCAGCGCGAGGTGCGCGGTGCGATTCGGATCGTATTCGATACGCTCGACGCGGCAGGCGATGCCTTCCTTGTCGCGCTTGAAATCGACGATTCGATAGTGCTGCTTGTGCCCGCCGCCACGGTGCCGCGTAGTGATGCGACCGTGGTGGTTGCGCCCGCCCGACTTGTCCTGTCGCTCGAGCAGCGGCGCATACGGTGCACCCTTGTGCAGATCCGGCGTGACTACCCGAACCGCGGAACGGCGGCCAGGTGAAGTCGGCTTGAATGTCATCAGTGCCATGGATGCTTGCCTCAGGCCTTTGTGGTCATGTCGATGGTCTGCCCTTCGCCGAGGCGGACATACGCCTTGCGCCAGGCGCCGCGCGTACCGCCGCGACCCTTGAAAGACTTGAGCTTGCCCTTCACGTTGAGCACGGAAACCGAATCAACCTTGACGTCGAACATCTGTTCCACCGCCGCCTTGATCTCCGCCCGGGTCGCTCCCCGCGCGACCTCGAACGCGTACTGGTTGGCTTCCTGCAGGCGCGCCGATTTCTCGGAAACATGCGGCGCCCGCAGGACCGTCATAAGGTGCGCGGCGTCCATTTTCTTCTTCGAGTCCGGCCTCATGTCAGCCACTCCTCGACCTTCTTGATTGAATCAACGGTCATCAGCACGTTGTCGTAACCGATGAGCGATACCGGATCCATCGCCGCCGCATCCACCACCAGCACTCCCGGCAGGTTTCGCGCAGCGAGAAAGAGGTTGTCACTGCCGTTCTCGGTGACGATCAGGGTGCGCCCGTAGTCGAGTCCCTTCATCTTCTCCACAAGGCCGCTGGTCTTCGGCGCGTCCAGGTCGAAGGTCTGGTAGACCTTGAGCCGATCGCGGCGCACCAGTTCGGAAAGGATCGACGCAATCGCCCCCCGGTACATCTTCTTGTTGACCTTCTGCGCAAAGCTGCGGGGCTTGGCCGCAAACGTCACGCCGCCGCCCACGAAGATGGGGGCACGGTAGTCGCCGTGGCGCGCGCCGCCGCCCTTCTGTTTCTTGAACTTCTTGGTGGTGCCACGCACTTCAGAGCGCGTCTTCTGCGCCTTGGTACCCGACCGACCGGCGTTGCGATACGCGACGACGACCTGGTGCACCAGCCCTTCGCGGAATTCACGGCCGAACACTTCGTCGGAGACGTCGAGCGCCTGCTTCTTGTCGGAGTTGCCGCTGTCGAGAATGTCGAGTTGCATGTCTGCTTCCTCAGCCCTTCGCCGCCGGACGGACGACCACGTCGCCGCCCTTCGCGCCAGGCACGGCGCCCTTCACCGCAATCAGGTGACGCTCGATATCGATCTTCACGACCTTGAGGTTCTGTGCCGTGCGATTGACGTCCCCCATGTGCCCGGACATCTTCTTGCCCGGAAAAACCCGACCCGGCGTCTGCCGCTGGCCGATCGAGCCCGGGGAACGATGCGACAGCGAGTTGCCGTGCGTCGCGTCACCCATCTTGAAGTTCCAGCGCTTGATCGTGCCCTGGAACCCCTTGCCTTTCGTTACGCCCGCGACGTCGACGATCTGGCCTTCCTCGAAGAGATCCACTTTCAGCTCCGCGCCCACGCTGTAGTCGCCGATCTTGTCGTCAGCCACGCGGAACTCCCACAAGCCCCGGCCGCCGTCGACGTTGGCCTTGGCGAAGTGTCCGGCCGCCGGCTTGTTGATGAGCCTGGCGCGCTTGCTGCCCGCAGTCACCTGGATTGCGGCATAGCCATCGCTGTCGCGCGTCTTGACCTGCGTGATGCGATTCGGCGACGCCTCGATGAGCGTCACCGGAATCGATTCACCGGATTCGGTGAAGACCCGCGTCATGCCGCACTTGCGGCCTACCAGCCCGATTCTCATGACTCCGTCCCTCTCAATACAGTTTGATCTGGACATCCACGCCAGCGGCGAGGTCCAGCTTCATCAGCGCGTCGACCGTCTTGTCGTTCGGATCGACGATGTCGAGAACGCGCTTGTGGGTACGCGTCTCGTACTGGTCGCGCGCGTCCTTGTCGGCGTGCGGCGATACCAGCACCGTGTAGCGCTCGATCTTGGTCGGCAAGGGAATGGGACCGCGCACCTGCGCGCCCGTCCGCTTGGCCGTCTCCACGATCTCGCTGGCCGACCGATCGATCAGCCGATGATCGTAGGCCTTGAGCCGAATCCTGATTCTCTGGTCCGCCATCTCGGCAATTCCTCAAAGAGCGATTGTCTGTGCAGCGCGTCTCCGCACCGCCCGTGTTTTGTTTCGCGACATTCGCGCTGCGCGCGAGTAGTCGCTCCTACAACATCCCGCAGTGCCGCGTGCTGCCCCGTCGTCGTTGAGGCGCGCGCCACGCGCGCCTCCAACGGCGACAACCGATGGTGCACGTGGTGCGCGCCTCAGCGCGCTCCACGCGCAGCAGCGGTCCTACTTGATGATCTTCGCCACCACGCCCGCGCCGACGGTGCGCCCGCCCTC
>JBGTIG010000258.1:0-2496 GCA_041745755.1 Lysobacterales bacterium | reverse complement strand
TGCGGCGCGGACGGCCGCGGTCGATCCCGGGTCATTCCCGGGGCCGGAGCGCAAGTCGCCCGTCGGCGATGCGCGGGCGGTGGGCCATGTCGGCTATTACCTCGTGGACGCGGGCACGCGGGCACTCGAGGACAAGCTCGGCTTTCGCCGACGGCCCAGCCTGCGCGATGCATGCGGTCGGGTTCCCTTGCGCTGGTACCTGCTGCCGGTCGCGCTGATCAGCCTGATGCTGGCTTTCGCCCTGCTGACGTGGGCACCGCTGCCCGGCCTCGGCGGCGGAATGTCGATCGCCCTGTGGTTGCTGGCCACGCTGGCCTTCAGCGAGACCGCGATCGCACTGGTCAACTGGATCACCACGTTGATCGCGTCGCCCGCTGCGCTGCCGCGCCTTGACTACTCGCAGGGAATTCCCGCGCACGCCCGCACGCTGGTCGTGGTGCCGACGATGCTTTCCACCCTCGAAGACGTCGCCGGCATGGTGGAGCTCCTGGAAGTCAGGTATCTCGCCAATCTGGATGCGCGCCTTCACTTCGCACTGCTGACGGATTTTCTCGACTCGGCGCAAGCGCATGAACCGGACGACGAGGCGCTGCTCGACGCCGTGGCGGGAGCGATCGCAGTGCTCAACGCCCGGTATCCGACAGCCGTCGCCGGCAACGATGGTGAGCCCGCCGGCGATCGCTTCTTCCTGTTCCACCGTCCGCGCCGCTACAACGCACGGCAGAACCGCTGGATGGGTTTCGAACGCAAGCGGGGCAAGCTCGCGGAGCTGAACGCATGGCTGCGCGGCGGCGATGCAGCGGCATCGGGCTTTTCGCGCATCGTGGGCGCGACGGATGCGCTGCGCGCGGTCGAGTACGTGATCACGCTCGACAGCGATACGCAGCTTCCGCGCGACGCCGCTCGCGAGTTCGTGGCAACGCTGGCGCATCCGCTCAATCGTCCGGAATTCGCGACCGGCAAAGGCGGCGAAACCGTGGTGCGTGGCTATTCGATCCTGCAGCCGCGGGTCGGAGTCAGCCTGGTCAACGGTCCGCGTACACGCTACGCGGAACTTTACGGCAGCGAACCCGGAATCGATCCCTACACGCGCGCGATATCCGATGTCTATCAGGACCTCTTCGACGAGGGCTCCTTCGTTGGCAAGGGCATCTACGTGGTGGATGCGTTCGAGCGCGCGCTCAAGGGACGTTTCCCGGACAACCGCGTGCTCAGTCACGACCTTCTAGAAGGCTGCTTTGCCCGGGCGGGACTGGTCAGCGACGTGCAACTCTACGAGGACTATCCCGCGGGCTATTCCCTCGATGTCAATCGCCGCCACCGTTGGATCCGCGGCGACTGGCAGTTGCTGCCGTGGCTCCTGCCGTGGGTGCCCCGCGTTGATGGCGTCTGGGCGCGCAACGATCTCAGCGCGCTTGCCCGCTGGAAACTCGTCGACAACCTCCGACGCAGCCTTGTACCCGCGGGCGCTTTATTGCTGCTGCTGGTCGGCTGGTCGCAGGCGGGGTCGCCCGCGGGATGGACCCTGCTGGTGTTGGCAATGCTGCTGCTGCAACCGATTGCCGCAGCACTGTTCAACCTGCTGGCGCGTCCCGAGGAAACGCCGTTGCAGACGCATGCCTCGACGTGGTGGAGCCATACGCGCGATGCCGCCGCGCGGGCGCTGCTGTCGATCGCCTGTCTGCCGTTCGAAGCCGTATTCGCGCTGGACGCGATCGCGAGGACGCTCTGGCGTCTCCTGGTCACGCGCCGCAATCTGCTCGAGTGGCAACCGTCCAGCGAGGCGCAGCGCAGTGTCGGTCGCTCGCTTCCGGCCATGTTCCGCCGCATGGCGAGCGGGCCTGCGATCGCGGTGGCCACGGCGGCAGTGCTGCTGCTCGCCCGTCCCTCGGCGATGCCGTCCGCGGCACCCATCCTGCTGGCATGGCTGCTGGCGCCGCTCTGGATGTGGTCGCTCGGCCGCGCGCGTTCTTCGGTCGCGCGGCAACTCGACGCCGACCAGGTCCGCTTTCTACGGCTCCTGGCGCGGCGAACGTGGCTGTTTTTCGAGACTTGGACAGGCCCGGACAACCATCACCTGCCTCCCGACAATGTGCAGCATCGACCGCAGACGAAAGTCGCGCATCGCACCTCGCCCACCAACATCGGACTCGCGTTGCTCGCCAATCTGGCGGCCCACGATTTCGGCTACCTCTCGACACCGCGGTTGATCGAGAGGACACGGGCGACGCTCGACACGCTGGACAGGCTGCCGCGCCATCGCGGGCATTTCCTCAACTGGTACGACACGCAGACGCTGGCGCCGCTGCAACCCGAATACGTATCCACGGTGGACAGCGGCAACCTCGCGGGCCACCTGCTGACACTGCGCCAGGGTCTGCTCGAGATCGCCGCGCAGCCGGCCGATAGTGCGCGGCTGCTGTCGGGTGTTGCCGATACGCTCGGCATGTTGATCGCGTCCGCCGGCGGCGCGGCCGGCGCCGAGTCGCGCCGGAT
>JBGTIG010000257.1:0-3887 GCA_041745755.1 Lysobacterales bacterium | reverse complement strand
TGGCTGGTATGTCGATGACGTGTCGGTGGTGGGTTGCGCACCGTCCGACCAGCTGTTCGCGGACGGGTTCGAACAACTCTGACGGCAGGCAGCTGCCGCACGTTCCAGCGATCGGGGCCTTCGGGCCCCGATTTTCTGGTGGAGCATGCTCTGTGACGTCGCGTCACGACTTCCGTGTGGGATTTATCCGCTCCCATTGGCGCGACTGTCCATAAACCTGGGAGAGCCATCCAGGACCACTCAAGGTCGGGTCACCCGACGCCCGACGTCCGCCCGGTTATCATGCGCGACCCTGATTCAGCTTCCCGCCGCGGGTTGGTACCAGCGCGGCGATACGGGATTTTTCCATGCGCCTTTCCCGGTTTCATCTTGCCACCGTCAAGGAAGTGCCGGCCGACGCGGAGATCGCGAGCCATCGGCTGATGCTGCGCGCGGGCATGCTGCGCAAACTCGGTGCGGGCCTCTACTCGTGGACGCCGCTCGGATTGCGCGTGCTGCGCAAAGTCGAGAACGCGGTGCGTGAGGAGATGGATGCAGCTGGAGCGATCGAGATGCTCATGCCCTCGATCCAGCCGCGTGAACTCTGGGAAGAGACCGGCCGCTGGGAGAAGTTCGGCGGGCAGTTGCTGAAGCTCGTCGATCGCAAGGGCGCAGAGTATTGCTACGGTCCGACGCACGAGGAAGTGGTGACCGACTTCGCCCGCAATGAGCTGCGTTCGTACAAGCAGTTGCCGCTCAACGTGTACCAGATCCAGACCAAGTTCCGCGACGAGATCCGGCCGCGCTTCGGAATCATGCGTGCGCGCGAATTCCTGATGAAGGACGCGTACTCCTTCCACGTCGACGCGGCGGACCTCGATCGCGAGTACGGCAATATGTACCGGGCCTACGAGCGCATCTTCACGCGTCTCGGCCTGCGCTTCCGCGCGGTATCCGCGGATTCCGGCGCGATCGGCGGCAGCAAGTCACACGAGTTCCACGTGCTTGCGGACTCGGGCGAGGACACGATCGCGTTCTCCAACGCCTCCGACTATGCGGCCAACGTCGAACTCGCCGAAGCGGTGGCGCTCGACGCACCCTCAACGCTTCCGGGGACGGAATCCGAGCTCGTCGACACACCCACTCAGAAAACCATCGTCCAGGTCGCCGATTTCCTGGGCGTCGAACCCTCGCAGTGCGTCAAGACCCTGGTCGTGAAGAGCGGCGCAGGTCATTTGTTTGCTCTCTGCGTTCGCGGCGATCACGAAGTCAACGTCGTCAAGGCCGCGAAGATCCTCGGGTTCGCGGGCGACATGGTGTTCGCGAGCGATGACGAGATTCGCGCCGAAGGTTCGGAACCCGGTTTCGTGGGGCCGTTCCATCTCGAAAACTCCATGCCGATCAAGGTCGACCGCAGCGCCAGCAAACTGCAGCGATTTGTCTGTGGCGGCAACATGCCGGGCAAGCACTGGTCGGGTGCGACCTGGGAGGGCGTGCCGCACGAGGTCGTCGACCTGCGAAGCGTGGTTGAAGGCGACGCTTCGCCTGACGGTCGGGGCACGCTCGAGATCGCGCGCGGCATCGAGGTGGGCCACGTGTTCCAGCTCGGCGACAAGTACGCCGAGGCGATGGGAGCGACCGTGCTCGATGAGCAGGGCAAGGCGCGTGCGATGCAGATGGGCTGCTACGGCATCGGCGTGTCGCGCATCGTCGCTGCCGCGATCGAGCAGAACCACGACGAGTCCGGCATCCGCTGGCCCGAGGGCATGGCGCCCTGGCAGGTGGCGGTCTGCCTGATCAATCCGAAGAACGATGCGGAAGTCGCGGCGGCAGCCACGGCGCTCTACGAGGAACTGCTCGGCCGCGGCATCGACGCCTGTCTCGACGATCGGGGACTGCGCGCGGGGCAGATGTTCGCCGACATCGAACTCATCGGCATTCCGCATCGTGTGGTCGTGTCCGAGCGCGGTCTCGGCACTGGCACCTTCGAGTACAAGTCCCGCGCCGGCGGCGAGGCGGAAGCGCTCGATCGCGAGGCGCTGCTGGTGCGATTGACGGCCTGATCCTTCCGCGCGTTGCGCGAACGTCGGCGCGCAATCCGGTTGGGTCCCCGGGACACTCTCAGCGGCTGAACAGGCCGCGCAGTCGGCGGGCCAGCGTGGGTGGCGACAGCGTGGGATCGACGGCGCCAGAACGGCGCAAGCGCTCAAGCTCCATCTTTTCCTGCACCGCGAGCTTGTCTTCCCACTTGCGTCGCAACTGGCTCTGCTGGATTTTCTGCTGGAGGTTGTGGCGGGTGGAGGCCGGCAGCTCCTCGCGGAACAGGTCGTTCGACTGCCGCGCAAGATAGCGTCCGAGCTGATCGTAGAGTGGAGTGTCCATCTGCGAAGGCAGGTAGGAGCGCATCCGCGTGCCCCAATCGTCATGATTGAGGAAGGTCATCTTGACCATGCCCGAGTCGGCATCGGCGCGGATGTCGGTGGTCAGCTCGATCTTGCCCCGTGCACGGAACTCCCCACTCACCATCTCGCCACTGTCGTCCTTGCGGAAATCCTGCAGGCCCGCGAGCCGCACTTTCTGGAACGCGCGATTGATCGCCTTGACCTTGGACGCGCCGTCCACGTGGATCAGCTGCGCGTCTTCGGTGACGACGGCGGCGGTCGAGCGCACGTGGATTTCGGTGGAGCGCGCCTGGCTGTCGAGCTTGAGCTCGTAATCGTGCGCAAGCTGCGCGGGGACGGAGCCGTAGCCCGGCACCAGATATTCGACGCTCACGTCGGGCTTGAGATACACCAGCGACTGGATGAGCCGCTGGAGATACTCGTGCAAAGCCTGCATCGCGGGAATGAGCTGCTCGCGATAGGCAGCCTCGCACGCTTCGCGCGAACGCTCGGCGCTTGCTCCACCGTCGCGCTGCGCCTGTGCCTGCGCTTCAAGTTCTTCGAGCCAACTCATCCAAACCTGCCCCTACCCGGATTGCGCGAATCGACGCTGCCCCGCCCTCTCGCAGCCGATCCCCTTTTCGCCGGGCGATTCTTGCAGGCGCCCGCATTTGCCACAAGGGAACCCCTGAACAAGTTCAGAAATGCAGGGATGCACCGCCGAAACCAGCCGTCCCCACCCTCCCGGAAGTCGGCATCGCAACCAGCGGGAAACCCCTGCTTCCGTCGCAGGGACTCCCGCCGAAGAAAGGCATCTATTTTCGCGGCGGTTGAACTATCGATTCGAATATGCGATCAATATACGGGATTATCGCGCACTGAATCCACAGTGACATCGAAACGGCTGCAACCAGTGGACTCTGGTTGTGGCCACTGGTTTGGAGCAAGACCATGGCAAACGAAAAAGACCTCGAATCCCTCAGTCACGCCGAGTTGCAGGCATTGGCGGAAAAGGTCCAGCAGCGGATGGGCAAACTGCAACGGAATCGCCGCAGCGAAGTGCGCAGCAAGGTACAGAAATTGATCAAGGACGAGGGATTTACCTTCGACGAACTCTACGGAACCGGCAGTGGCGCACGGAGCAAGAAAGCCGCGGGCGGCAAGCAGAAAACCTCGGTCAAGCCGAAGTACCGCGATCCGGCCGACGCGACGCAGACCTGGTCGGGCCGCGGCAAGCGGCCACGGTGGTTCCAGGCGGCGATCAACTCCGGCAAGAAGGAGTCCGACCTCCTCATCTAGGGATCGTCTGAGAGGCTCCAGAAGTTTCGCGGTGCGGGCATGCCCGGCCGCGAATTGGCCGTGCAGGTGATCGGTTCGCGCGAGCCGGGTTCGGGCATCCGCTGGACCCCGCGCGGCGGCTCTTTCCCCTCGCCCCGTGACTAACGGGGGTGAGTACGTGCTGTTGCGAGCCACGGGCTCGCGCACGTGCGAACGCCCGAGCGAGGCTCGGGCCGGGGCACGGAGTGG
>JBGTIG010000256.1:0-13549 GCA_041745755.1 Lysobacterales bacterium | reverse complement strand
AGCATCGACACGCCGGAAATGAAGGAGATGAAATGATTGCGCCGCTTGGCGCGTGTGTAGCGCAGACCGATGCTGAGCGCGAGCGGATGGAACATGCGGGACCGGGAGTCGGCTAGGCCCGCGACTTTACCGGCTTTCACCGCGCGCGGCGTCAGCCGGTGCGGGGATCACGGGGTCACGGGATCGCGACCGGAACCGGCGTTGGCCGCGGCGTCCGCATCGACCAGCGTCGACAACCGCACACGCAGGCGGCGGCGCGTGATCGCGTCGAGACAGTCCGGCCAGATCGCGAGATCCACGCGCGAGGGCGAAACCTCGAGGTTCAGCAGCAGCAAGGGGCCGAGAACGGTGGACTGCGACAGCACGCCATGGCCTTCGCTGCCATCGCGGCGACGCCATGTCCATTGACCGGCTGCGTCCAGCATCCAGCGGCTGCCGCGCCAGGTCTGCTCGACGCGACGTGCGCGCCCTTCCATCCACGCCGTCAGCAGCGCGAGCGCCACTTTCGCCAGCACATCGAGACCGGACCAGACCAGGCAGCCGCCACCGACGGCGATCGCCGTCCACCGGAGCGCGCGCCAGGCGCGCGAGGGTTGCCAGTCAAAGGCAATGGCGGGCGCGGATCGCATCGATCACCGACTGCATGTTCGCGTCCGGGGCGGAGGCACGACCCATGCACCAGTCCCATACGTCCGGATCCTCCGCATCGAGCACGCGCGCGAACGCCTGCTGCTCATCGCCGATCGCCTCTCCATGACGCTGGTCGAGGTACCAGCACAACAACACGTCGAGCTCCCGCGTGCCGCGTCGGCAGCGCCAACGCAACCGCGCCAAGGGGTTCACTTCGGTCTGCATGATCGTCTCGACGCACCGAAGCTGCATCGCAGCGGAAAACTACGCTCCGACCCTTTCCACAAGGAGTTTCTTGGTCTCGGCGATGGCCTTGGCGGGATTGAGTCCCTTGGGACAGGTCTTGGTGCAATTCATGATCGTGTGGCAGCGATACAGCTTGAAGGGATCGTGCAGATCGTCGAGCCTGGCACCCGTGTCCTCGTCGCGCGAATCGACAATCCAGCGGTACGCCTGCAGCAGCACCGCGGGACCGAGATACTTGTCGCCATTCCACCAGTAGCTCGGGCAGGACGTCGTGCAACACGCGCAGAGGATGCATTCGTAGAGCCCATCGAGCTTCTTGCGGTCCTCCGGAGACTGCAGCCGCTCGCGGTCCGGCGGTGGCGACGATTGCGTGCGGATCCACGGCTTGATCGACGCGTACTGCGCATAGAACTGCGTCAGATCCGGCACAAGGTCCTTGACCACCGGCATGTGCGGCAACGGCAGCACCTTGATGTCGCCGCGACCGCCTGCACACTCTTCCACCGGCATGGTGCAGGCCAGCGTGTTGACACCATCGATGTTCATGGCGCAGGAACCGCAGATGCCCTCCCGGCAGGAGCGCCGGAACGTGAGCGTCGGATCCACTTCGTTCTTGATCTTGATCAGTGCGTCGAGCACCATCGGTCCGCAGGCCGCCATGTCGACTTCGTAGCTGTCGAGGTGCGGATTGGCGTCGTCGTCGGGGTTCCAGCGGTACACCTGGAACACCTTCACCGCCTTTGCACCCGCGGGCGCCTTGTGAGACTTGCCACGCTCGACTCTCGAATTTCGGGGTAGCGTGAATTCAGCCATGGGATGCCCTTTCCTCCGATATCGGCGCAACGCCTCGACCCGCACCCCGATGGTCTCGACGACCCGCCCGGGCGGAGCTCACCGCGACCCAGACCACGCCCCCAACACCAATCACGACGATCACAGGCCACCAATGTGCGAAACCGCGACCACCAGCGATCGTCACACCCAACAGCGCTATGAGGAACAGCAGACTGATCGCCGCTCGGACAAGGTCGTCGCGCGTTTTCACTTGCATCAGTACACCCTCGGCTTGGGCGGCACGACCTCGACGTCGCCCGTAAGCGTATACAGATGCACCGGACGGTAGTCGATCGCCACCTTGCCGGCGCCATCGAGCCCGATCTGCGTGTGCTTCATCCATTCCACATCGTCGCGTTCCGGAAAATCCTCGCGCGCATGCGCACCGCGCGACTCCTTGCGGTTCTCGGCGGCATACATCGTCACCACCGCCTGGTCGAGCAGGTTCTGCAATTCCAGCGTTTCCACCAGGTCGGAGTTCCAGTGCAGTGAGCGATCGGTCACCTGGACGTCGGCGAAGCTGGCGAGGGTCTCGCTGATCCGCGCGCATCCCTCGCGCAGCGACTCGCCGGTGCGGAAAACGGGTGCGTCACGCTGCATCGTCATCTGCATCTCGTCGCGGATCTCCGCGGTTGGCCTCGCGCCGTCCGCATGCCGAACCCGGTCGAAGTTGGCGAGCGAACGATCCGTCGCGGCCTGCGGCGGTGCCGCCTGGATGGCACCGGGCTTGACGACCTCGGCGCAGCGGTTGGACACGGCGCGACCGAACACCACCAGATCCAGCAATGAGTTCGATCCCAGCCGGTTCGCGCCGTGCACGGACACGCAGGCCGCCTCGCCGATCGCGAACAGCCCGGGCACCACATGGTCCGGATCGTCTCCCCGGCGAAACACGACCTCGCCATGCACGTTGGTCGGAATCCCGCCCATGTTGTAGTGCACGGTGGGCGATACCGGTATGGGCTGCTTCGAGGTATCCACACCGGCGAAGATCTTGGCGGTTTCGGAGATGCCCGGCAGCCGCTCGTCGATCACGTCTGCGCCGAGATGCATGAGGTTCAGATGGATGTGATCGTTGCGTGGCCCGACGCCGCGGCCTTCGCGCACCTCGATGGTCATCGCGCGCGACACCACGTCCCGCGAGGCGAGATCCTTGGCATTGGGCGCATAGCGCTCCATGAACCGCTCCCCCTTGGAGTTCGTCAGGTATCCGCCTTCCCCCCGCACACCCTCGGTGATGAGGCATCCCGCGCCGTAGATTCCGGTCGGGTGGAACTGCACGAACTCCATGTCCTGCAGCGGCAGGCCGGCACGCAGCACCATGCCACCGCCATCGCCGGTGCAGGTGTGGGCGGAGGTGCAGGTGAAGTACGCGCGGCCGTAGCCGCCGGTGGCGAGGATGACCGCCTGCGCGCGGAACCGGTGCAGCGTCCCGGTGGAAAGATCCCAGGCCAGCACGCCGCGGCATACGCCGTCGTCGTCCATCAGCAGGTCGAGCGCGAAGAATTCCACATAGAAACGCGCATCGTGCTTGAGCGACTGCTGGTACAGCGCGTGCAGCATGGCGTGGCCGGTCCGGTCAGCCGCGGCACATGTGCGCTGCGCGGTGCCCTGGCCGTAATGCGTCGTCATGCCCCCGAACGGGCGCTGGTAGATCCGTCCGTCGTCGGTGCGTGAGAACGGCACGCCGTAATGTTCGAGCTCGATGATCGCGGGGATCGCCTCCTTGCACATGTACTCGATCGCATCCTGATCGCCGAGCCAGTCCGAGCCCTTGATGGTGTCGTAGAAATGAAAGCGCCAGTCGTCCTCGCCCATGTTGCCGAGCGCGGCGGAAATGCCGCCTTGCGCCGCGACCGTGTGCGAACGCGTGGGAAATACCTTGGTCAGGCACGCAGTGCTGAGGCCCTTGGCAGCCAGTCCCATGGTCGCGCGCAGGCCAGCGCCGCCAGCGCCGACGACGAGGGTGTCGTAGGTGTGATCGGTGATCGGATACGCGGCCATCAGTTGGAAAGTCCAATGCGGATGAGGGCCAGCAGCGAGGCCAGCGCACCCAGAAAGGCGGCGAACCGCACGAAGATCTGCGATGTCACTTCCAGCCAGCGCGTATGCACATAGTCCTCGATCACGACCTGAAGCCCGAGCTGCGCGTGCCAGAACAGCGCGATGACGAATGCGGCCAGCAGCAGTGCGTTGACCGGCGCCGCCACGAAGGTTCGCGCGCTGGGGTAATCGGCGACGAGCAGTGCCGACCCGATCCAGACGAACCAGACGGTCAGCGGAATGAGCGCCACGGCGGTCAGCCGCTGCATCCACCAGTGATGGACACCCGAGCGCGCGGATCCCAATCCCTGCGCATTGGCCAGCGGGGTGCGGAGGTTCATGCGAACTCTCCTGCAAAAAGCCACCACGCCAGGCCGAACGCCGCGATCGCGGTGACTGCCAGCACGGCGTAGCCGCTCGCGTACGCGGCGCGCAACTCGAACCCCCGTCCGGCGTCCCAGAAAAGGTGGCGGATGCCGTTGGCGAAATGAAATGCCAGGCTCGCCCCAAGTCCCCAGAGCGCAAGGCGTCCCAGGATCGAGCGCGCGCACGCCTGTGCCAGTGCGTAGGCATCCGGTCCGCCGGCGAGCGCGAGCAGCCACCACACGAGCCCAACGCTCGCGACCGCCAGGGCAACGCCCGTGGCGCGGTGGGTGATCGACAGCATCGATGTCAGCTGTGGGCGGTACCAGGGCCCGATCATGAAAGGCGAAAGCGGACGTGGTCGCTGTCGCGGCTCCCCGGTGGCAGGTGTGCTCATGAACGACATGCCCCTGTTGCCAAGAATTGCAGTACTGCATCAACCGTTTTCGTCGAGGTGCTGACGACCGGTTCCCGCCCCGTCCGCGTCAGAAATCGATGCAGCGCCCCTTGCGTTCCCAGTCCCCGTACCGGGTGGGATCGAGTCCCGCCGGCCCGCCGTGCTCGTTGGGACGCTTCGCACCCGGGACCCGGGCGGTAGGCGACGGCTTCGGTACCGACGCTGCTGCGTCGTCGGATACGGTGCCGTCCTCGGCGGGTAAGGTGCCCTGCGTCATGGGTGAAGGTTACAACCGCGATGGTGTGCGCGCATAGGCTCGAATGACACGCGAGGCGCCAGAAGCGACCTCGGGAACCCGGAACCTCCGGTTGCCCCGCCGCGGTTGTCGCCGCGGGCACGACTACCGGGTTGCCGGAAAGGGGCTGCGTGGCACACTGATGCCATGAGTGAGGAAATCGAACCCATGAGGGCGCGCGTGGACGCGCTGGCGGCGCTGTCGCTCGTCGGCGCCGAATCGCTGGCCTTCGCGCAAAGGATCTGCGCGAGCGACGTATCCGCGCTCGCGGACGGCGAATGGCAATGGAGTTGCCTGCTCTCCCCAAAGGGGCGCGTGCTGTCGCTGTTCCGGCTCTGGCGGCGCGCCGACGATGTGCTCACGCTGGTGCTGCCGACTGCCGCGCTCGAAGCGACACGGACACTGCTCGGCCGGTATCTGTTGCGCGCCAAGGTCACTGTGGAGCCGGAACGCGCGCCCCTCTGGACCTTGCCGGTGCCCTGCGGCGAAGCCAGCAGACGCGTCACGCAAGGCACTGCCGAGAAAGACCCGACCACGTCCGGCGCACGCATGGTCTCGACCGACGGGCGCTGCCTGTTTCTGGCGAACCTGCCGGATACGCCCTTTCCCGATGCCTCTCCCGCGTGGCGGGCACGCGAGCTTGCCCAGGGCGTGCCATGGATCGAAGCGGACGCGACCGACGCTTTCACCCCGCAGGCGCTCTCGCTCGATCGACTCGCGGCGTTCAGCGTACGCAAGGGCTGCTATCCAGGTCAGGAGATCGTCGCGCGCATGCACTTCCTCGGACAGAACAAGCGGGAACTGCGAAGATTTGCGTCGTCGACCGCGCTCATCCAGGGTGCTGCGCTGGTCGCCGCAACCGACGCGACGCGCGAGCTCGGCCGCGTGGTCAATGCGGCGCTGGCGGACGGTCGCACGGAGCTGCTGGCCGTTTGCCAGTCAGTGACCGCCGACACGATGTTCTGCGCGAAGGACGCTCCGGATACCATGTTGCAATCGCTGGCACTGGAACCACCACCGCTGCCCGTGGCATCCGCGCAGCTCGCGCAGGCATGACGCGGGAGCATCTTCGGCAATGATCCATGTTCTGGGGGGCATCATGAAGCGAGGTACCGTGCGGCGGCCTGTCCGCGAACTGCTGTCTTCGGCGACGTGGCTGCTGGCGCTGTCGATGCCGCTCGCCGCGGCGGAGCTCACGCTCGGTGTCGAGCCGCGCTACCCGGTCGAACAGATGGCCGCCGAGTACCAGCCGCTGGTCGACTACCTGGAGAAGAACACCGGTCACGACATCACGCTCGTCGTCGCCCCGAGCTATCACGCGTACTGGCGCGATCTGCGCGAGAACCGCAAGCTCGACATCGTGCTCGAGGACGCGCACTTTGCCGCCTATCGCATCGCGCGTTTCTACTACGTGCCGATCGCGAAGGTTTCCGAGCCTGCGAGCTACACCCTGGTCGCCAGCGACCAGCTCATCGATCCCACGCTGGATACCCTGGTCGGCAAGCGCGTGGTCACTATGCCGAGCCCGAGCCTCGGCTATGCGGCCCTGACGGCGATGTATCCGAGCATCACGCGGCAACCGGAGATCGAGTCGCTGGCGAAATCCTGGAAGGACGGCGTGGAAATCGTCTCCGCGGGCGAGGCCGAGGCGACGATCCTGCCGACACCGCTGGCGCAGCAGTATCCGAACTTCATTCCCGTCGGCACATCGGTCGACTTTCCGGGCGCTGCGGTGCTGGTCAGGCCGACCCTCGACCCGAAGATCGTCGGGGCCCTCACCACCGCCTTTCTCAAGGCGCACGAAGAGCAATCCCTGATCGACTTCAATACGGGGCTGTTCATCGCCCAGTGGGTCCGCACCACGGCCAGCGACTACGTCGGGCAGGACGCGATACTCAAGCCCTTCTTCGGCTATCGCTGAGAACGGCGGATCGCACTTGCCGATGCCCGCCGGCTTCGTCTGGTTCGACTTCGAGACTTTCGGCGGCGACCCGCGCCGCGACCGGCCCGCCCAGTTCGCGGCGATTGCAACCAACTCGTTGCTGGAGCCGGTCGGGGAAGCGCTGAAGTTCGAATGCGCGCCCTCCGACGACGTACTGGTCGATCCTTTCGCGACCCTGATCACGGGGCTCGATCCTGAAACACTCCGAACCCGTGGCATGCGCGAGTACGAGTTCGCGACCGCGATCGAGGGTGCGTTCTCGGCGCCCGGCATCTGCGCCGTGGGCTACAACTCGATGCGTTTCGACGATGAAGTCGTGCGCCATCTGCTCTGGCGCAACTTCCGCGATCCCTACCGGCGGGAGTGGGCCGATGGCCGCAGCCGCTGGGATCTCATCGACCTCGCGCGCATGTGCCATGCGCTCCGGCCGGATGGCATCGAATGGCCTCGTCGGGAAGATGGTGCCACCAGCTTTCGACTGGGTGACCTGACGCGCGTCAACGGCATTGCGCACGCAGGCGCGCACGACGCCCTCGCGGACGTCGAGGCGACGCTATCGCTCGCGCGGCTGCTGCGTTTGCGCCAGCCCCGGTTGTTCGACTGGCATCTCGAGTCGCGCGATCGCGCGCGCAATCATCGCCTGATCGATCTCCCGAACGCGCGCCCGTTGCTGCACGTCTCCTCCCGCTACCCGGCGGAGCGCGGCTGCCTGGCGATGGTGCTGCCCATCGCGATGCTGGCGGATCGGCCGCACTCCGTGGTGGTCTACGATCTCGACACGCCGCCAGGCGATCTGCTAGACCTCGATGCCGACGCCATTCGCGATCGCGTGTTCACGCCGCGCGCCGATCTGCCGGAAGACGTGTCCCGCATTCCCCTCAAGACGGTGCATCTCAATCGAGCGCCGGCGCTCGCTCCACTGTCGGCGCTGAAGGGCGTGGATACGGCGAGGATCGGCCTGGACGTGGCGCGGTGCCTTGCGCACGCGCGTGACATGGGCCCGGTGGCGAACCTGGTTGATAAGGTGCGGGAAGTGATGTCCGGCCCCGCCCGCACGGCGCCGTTCGATGCAGTTGGCCGAACGGATGCCGACACGGCGCTGTACGCGGGCTTTGTCAGCAACGCCGACCGGCTGCTCTGCGAGCGGGTCCTGACGACTCCCGCGGAGCGCCTGGATGCCGATTTCCTGCCGTTCGCCGACGCCAGGCTCACGTCGATGTTGCGCCGCTATCGCGCACGCAATTTTCCGGAGTCGCTCGATGCGGAAGCCAGCGACGCATGGACGCGCGATGTCGCCAGTCGTCTCTGGAGTGCGGAGGAAGAGCGGGACCTCGCGAGCTACCCGCAACGAGTCGCCGCGGCGCGCGCCGGCATCGCTGCCGACGATCCCCGGCATGCACTTCTCGATCGCCTGCTGGCCCGTGCCGCGCACCAGGCCATCCGCTTCCCCGAGCCCGCGTCCGGCTGAGCTTCGGGCTGGCGTCAAGCCACGGGCGCGGCGAACGCGATCACGTCGGCGATGTCCTCGGCGTCCAGCATCGCCATCAGCAGGCGATCGACGCCGAGCGCAACCCCCGCACAGGCTGGCAAACCCTCGCTCATCGCGGCAAGCAGTCGCTCATCCTGCGGGGGGCAGTCCCCGTCGCGCTCGCGTCGAACGTCGCGTTGATGCACGAAGCGGGCGCGCTGCTCGCCAGCATCGGTCAGCTCCTGATAACCGTTGGCCAGCTCGATCGGTCCGAGGTAAGCCTCGAAGCGCTCTGCGACCGGCGGTTCGTCGCTGCGAATCCGCGCGAGCGCGCACTGGCTCGCCGGGAAGTCGTACACGAGAAGGAGGCGATCTCGCTGGAACGTGGGCGCGATCAGATGCGTCAGCAGCAGGTCCAGCCAGTCGTCGCGGGTCAGTCCGCGGGGATCGATGTCGTACACGGCCAGCGGCGAACGCAGCGCGTCCTCTTCGGCCAGCATCGGATCGATACCCAGCTGGTCGAGATAGAGCTGCCGGTAGCTGGTCTCGCGTACGGTCGCGCGCCTGCCGACCGACGCGAGCGCGCGCTGCACGAGTTCCGCGGTCTCGTCCATCAACCGGTGGTGGTCCCACCCCACGCGGTACCACTCGAGCAGCGTGAACTCGGGATTGTGCCGGCGCCCCGCTTCTCCCGCGCGAGCCACGCGCGCGAGCTCGAAGCAGTCGCCGACACCGGCAGCGAGCAGGCGCTTCATCGCAAACTCGGGAGACGTGCGCAACCAGCGCTGGTCGCCATCTCCCCTGCCGACGCGGGCCGTCATGCTGGTGGTGTTGGGATCGGGATTGGCCGCGGACGACAGCAGCGGAGTCTCGACCTCCATCACCTGACGCTGCGCAAAGAAATCCCGGATGAGTCGATTTATTGCGGCGCGCGTTCGCAATGCGTCCGGACTGGCCGTGGGACGCCAGTCGATCCTCATCGAAGGCGGCCGCAACGAGGCGGGCATCGCGGGTTCGGGCGAATCAAGGCGCATTGCCGGAAAGACAGGCGATGAGCTGCTGCTCGTTCCAGATTTCGATCCCGAGCTCCGTTGCCTTCGCGAGCTTGGATCCGGCAGCCGCCCCGGCGACGAGCACGGAGGTCTTCTTCGAAACACTGCCGCTTACCCGCGCGCCAAGGGCTTCGAGCCGCGCCCCCGCCTCCTCCCGCGTCATCGACGCGAGGCCACCGGTGAGCACGAAGTTCTTTCCGAGCAGCGGCCCCTCGGCCGCGCGTTGCGGCTCGCCCTCGGGCCAGGAAACCCCGGCACGACGTAGTTCCGCGATGACTTCGACATTGTGTGGCTCTGCGAAGAACCGCACGATCCGCCCGGCCACGACAGGCCCCACGTCGTTGACGGACTCGAGTTCCACCACATCGGCCGCCAGCAGGGCGTCGAGCGAACCAAAGTGCCGCGCAAGGGACCTGGCGGTCGATTCGCCCACGTCGCGGATGCCGAGCGCGAACAGCAACCGGTCGAGTGACGTCTGTCGACTCGCGTCGATCGCGGCGATGAGTTTCTCGGCCCAGCGGGTGGCGATCTTGCCCGCCTTGACGGTCGCGGGCACGGTATTCTCGCGCTCATCCGCGCGGCGCTTCATGTCGATCAGGTCCGCCACCCTCAGTCGATAGAGATCGGCGACCGACTGCACCTTGCCGAAATCCACCAGCGCCTCGCAGAACCTTTCGCCCAGCCCCTCGATATCCATCGCGCGCCGTGACGCGAAATGCACCAGCGCCTGCGTGCGCTGCGCTCCGCAAAAAAGCCCTCCCGTGCACCGCGAAACCACTTCACCCTCTTCGCGCTCGATCGCCGAACCGCAAACCGGGCATGCGGTCGGCATTTGCCACGGCGGATGCATCGGCTCACCACGCGCATCGAGCGGACGACGCTCGGGATTGATGCGCATCACCTCGGGTATCACGTCACCCGCACGGCGAACGATCACCTCGTCACCGACACGCACGTCGAGTCGCTCGATCTGGTCCGCGTTGTGCAGGGTTGCATTGGTCACCATCACGCCCGCAACTGCCACGGGGTCGAGTCTCGCCACGGGCGTCACGCTGCCAGTCCTTCCCACCTGCACCTCGATCGCGCGCACGCGGGTGGCAACTTCCTGCGCGGGATACTTGTGCGCGAGCGCCCAGCGCGGCGCCCGCGACACGAATCCCATCGCACGCTGCTGGTCCACCCGGTTCAGCTTGTAGACCACCCCATCGATTTCGTACGGCAGTGCCTCGCGCGCCTCGCCGATGCGCCGGTAGTAGCGGATAAGACCCTCGAGGCCGCAAACCGTGTCGATGTCGGGACAGATGGGCAAGCCCAGTGAGCGCAACCAGTCGAGCGTGGCGGAATGCGACGACGGCAACCCGCTGCGGTCCGTCTCGCCCGCGCCGTACGCGTAGAACGCCAGCGGCCGCGCTGCGGTGACCGTCGGATCGAGCTGCCGCAGCGAACCCGCAGCGCCATTGCGCGGGTTCGCCATCGTGCGTTCGCCGAGCTCGCGTGCGCGCTCATTGAAAGCCGCGAACGCCGACTTCGGCATGAACACTTCACCGCGCACTTCCAGCACTCCCGCCGGTTGTCCGTGAAGCACATGCGGAATCGCGCGGATCGTGCGCACGTTCGCCGTCACGTCCTCTCCCGTCGCACCGTCCCCCCGGGTCGCCGCCCGAACCAGTCGACCCTGCTCGTAACGCAGGCTGATGGCGAGCCCGTCGATTTTCGGTTCCGCCGAGAATTCCGCAGCGGTCGCGCCGGTCTCCTTTTCGATCCGCGCAACGAATTCCTCGACCTCGCCGGCGTCGAACGCGTTCGCGAGCGAGAGCATCGGCACGCTGTGGGCGACCGTCGCAAAAGCCGGTGAGGGAGGGGCACCCACCTTGCCGGAGGCGGACGCGCCACTCGCAAGGCGGGGATGCTTCGATTCGATCGCTTCGAGTTCGCGCAGGAGAGCGTCGTACTCGGCGTCGGTGATCGTGGGTGCGTCTTCGGTGTGGTACCGATGCGCATGCGTGGCCAGGGTCTCGCGCAACGCTTCAGCGCGTTGCTCCGCCGCCTTGAACGATCCCGGCGCTACCACGGCCGCTTGATGGTTTGCCGCTCCAGCTTCCGGTCGTAGTCGCGCAGATCATCGCGGATGTGCTGGATGCGCTGCCTGCCCAGTGCGTTGTGCTCCTCGTCCAGGACCTGCGCACCCAGCAGTTCGGCCATGCGCTGGGCGGTGGGCAGCATCGTGTCCCAGGCGTCGAGTGCGCGCATGGGTCCCGGCAGGGTCATGAAGAAGGTGAGGCCGGGTGTCGACAACGAGGTGATCGTCGCAAGATCGAAGCTCCCGGGCTTGGTCATGTTGGCGACGCTGAACACCGGGCCTGATTCCGGACGACCATCCATGAGGCGGTGGTACACCTCTTTCGCGCCGTACTCGAGCCCGCACTTCTCGGTCGCGACGACCAGTTCGTAGCCACTGATCTCCTCGCCCGGCGCCGCCACCACGAACAGGGTGACCAGCCGGTCGTAAGGTCCGTCGCCACGGTCGCCGAAATGGCTGCGTGCGGGGCCGTCGCGTCGCTCCTCCGGATCGGCCAATGCCCCGCTGACGCCTGCGTCGCCGGCGTTGTCACCGACCTTGGGTTCAGCGTCTGCTGCCGCCCCACCAAAAGTTGGTTCGATGCGGGCGCGCCTGCCGTCCGCGCGCTCGGGGGTTGCTCCCCCGCGCGGTTCCGACTTCCGTGGCGCCTGCACGAGGGGCAGGTCCCCCGCGATTTCCCGGCTGAGTCGCTCGAGCTCGTCGGCGAGATCGGTGTCGAGCGCGGCAGCCGCTCCGCGACCTGCCCCGCGCGCGCTCTCGATTGCAGCGGCAGCGGAACGGCTGCGTTCGCTCCAGACCGGATCCGGGGAAGCAATCCCGGCTTCGGGGTCCATCGAGGGCTCGCGGCGCTGGCCGCGACGGCTCCGATCGGCTGGGGCGTCGAGCCGCTCTCCCTGCACGCGTCGACGCCGATGGCTCCACACGATTCCCACGATCCAGAGCGCGCCGAGCACGGCAAGGACAATGCGTAGGTCATTGGGGCTCATGGGCTAACGGGTCTCAGTCTGACTGCGCTCATCGTGCGGCGTTCGAATCAAGGCGGCGCCAGCAATCAGGCGGCACCGGCAAGTTTAGCGGCTTCGGCCAGGTCGACCTGCACCAGCCGCGACACGCCTGCTTCGCGCATCGTGACGCCGCAAAGCTGGCTGGTCGCTTCCATGGTGGCCTTGTTGTGCGTGACGATGATGAACTGAACGTGTTCGCTCATGTCGTGCACCATGGTGGAAAAGCGTGCGACGTTTGCCTCGTCGAGCGGCGCGTCGACTTCGTCGAGCAGGCAGAAGGGTGCCGGATTCAGCCTGAAGATGGAGAACACCAGGGCCACCGCCGTGAGCGCCTTCTCGCCACCGGAGAGCAGCGAGATGCTGCTCACGCGCTTGCCGGGCGGTCGCGCCATGATGGTGACGCCGGTATCGAGCAGATCCTCGCCGGTGAGCTCGAGATAGGCGTGACCGCCGCCGAAAAGCTGCGGGAAAAGCTCCTGCAAACCTGCATTGACGCGCTCGAATGTCTCCTTGAAACGCGATCGCGTCTCGCGGTCGAGCTTGCGGATCGCGCCCTCGAGTTGGGCCAGCGCGGCGTTCAGATCACCCAGTTGGGCGTCGAGGTAGGACTTGCGTTCGGACTGCTCCTGGTATTCCTGGATCGCCGCAAGGTTGACCGGCTCGAGCCGGCGCATCTTCTGCGCGATGTCTTCCGAGCGCGCGCGCCACGTTGCGTCATCCGCATCTTCGGACAATGCGGCGGTCAGCGCATCGAGATCGAATCCCGCGGTCTCGATGCTGGTCCGCAGCGAGTCCGAGCGCACGCGCGCGCCCTGCTCGTCGACCCGGCGTTGCGTCACCGCGTCGCGCAGCTGGTTGCTGGCCGCATCGAACCTGCTGCGTTCGACCTCGAGTCCGCGCGTTTCCTGTGCCAGATCCTCGAGTGCCTGCCGGGCCACCACCAGCGCGCGATCGAACAGCAGCCGTTGCTCCAGATACGTCGCCCGTTCCTGCTCGTGCCGCGCGTCCGGCTCCGATCCCATTCGCAGCTGCGCCTCGATGTCGGTGGCCTGCGTTTCGAGCTGGGTCCGCTGGGCCACCAACCGCTCGCTGGCCTGCTGCAGCGATTGCAGGCGCGCGCGTCGCGATTCCAGCGCCAGCGCGCGGGTGTGCACCTGTTCCTCGGCTTCCCGCAGGGCCGCGCGCGCCTCTTCGC
>JBGTIG010000255.1:0-6484 GCA_041745755.1 Lysobacterales bacterium | reverse complement strand
CGCTGGCCGTATTCGAGCTCTTTTATGTATTGCTACGCCACGGAGTCGAGACCGTCAGAGGGATTCAATCCGTCGCCGAATTGCAGGATGCCCTTCAACGGGGGTTCGCCGGCGTCCTGCTGGTGCTCATCGGCCTTGAACTTCTCGAGACGCTCCGCGCGTATAAGCACGATCATCACGTGCGTGTCGGGGTGGTGCTCGTCGTCGCCATCATTGCGGTGGGGCGCCACATCATCCAGCTGGAGTTCGAACACCTCAGCGGACAGAGCCTGCTCGGCATCGCGGCCCTGGTGCTGGCACTGACCGCGGGCTATGCGCTGATCCGCCGAATGGAAGCACGGCAGGTCAAGGCGGGCTCCCCGCTGCCTGCGCGATCCGATGACGGGGACGTACCCTCGCACTGATCAGGAGCGCCAAGGGCAAGTCAACCGCGACGATTCAAAGCACGTCCGGAATTCGGATTGCCATCGCTGCAGACTCGGCGGCACAGTCGCCAGAGGGCTTACTGCCCTTGAGCCGCAGCTCGGCGAATTCAGCCCCCGCGAAATCTGAAAAAGGCGACGGTGGGCTCAACCGGTCAACGCAACAGTGGCGCTCAGCCTCTCGGCTGGCGTTCTGAAGCCCAAGGTTTCCCTGGGCCGTTGATTCAAGCGTAGTGCGATCTTGTTCAGTGCCGCTTGCGAGTGAGCGGAGAGATCTGTTCCATCGGGAAAGTATTGTCTCAGCAAGCCGTTGGTATTTTCATTCGTGCCTCGTTGCCAAGGACTTTGCGGATCGCAGAAGTAGACTTGGACGTTGGTCGCCACGGTGAAGTCCTTGTGGCTCGCCATCTCGGTGCCTCGGTCCCAGGTGAGCGACTTGCGCAGGGCAGCTGGCAATGTCTGAACCTGTTTGCTGAGCGCCGACACAACGTTGGCGGTGTCCTTTCCTTTGACCTTGACCAGCATGGTGAACCGGGATTGCCGCTCGACCAAGGTCGCGATGTGAGTGTTGTTGGCGCCGGTGATCAGGTCGCCTTCCCAGTGCCCAGGAACCGCCCTGTCTTCCACCTCTGCAGGCCGCTCCCGGATCGACACAGCGTCGATGATGCCGCCGCGGACCATCGACGTGGCGAGCTTCGATCGTCGCATTTTTCGCCGCGTACGCAGGTGTGCCCTCAGTTCCTTCTTGAGCACGCCGCGGGCTTGGATAAACAGGCTGCGGTAGATCGTTTCGTGGGACACCCAGAGGGACTCCTGACCCGGAAAGCGCAGCTTAAGCCAGCCGGCGATTTGCTCCGGAGACCATTCCTGCGCGAGCTTGTCGGCGACCAGACGACGCAGGCGCGGATTGATCGCAAGGCGACATTCCTTCGGTCTTCGCGCTGAGTCCCAGGCACGTTCGTCGGCGTTGCCGGCGCGATAACGCTCCCGCCCACCATGCCGTCCCACTTCGCGACTGATCGTCGAGGCGGGCCTATCCAGAGTTCGCGCGATCTGCCGAAACGACTGACCTGTAGCCAAGCCCCGGGATATCTCTTCCCTGTCGGCCAAGGTCAACACACGATCCGAACGCAATCTGACCGGCGGTACAAACCCGCCATTGGCAAGCAGGATGCCGTAGATCGAAGCAGGAGCCTTCCCGAACAACCGGGCTATGTCACTTAACGACTGACCGCGCTTCCACTGCTCCCACACACTCTGCTTCTGAGCATCGGAAAGCCCAGGTCGACCCATTCGTGCCATAGCTCATCATCATCCGATTCGGTGCAGCGCAAGGTAACGTTGCATCGACCGGTTGAGCCCACCACGGCGTACTTTGCCAAGCAGTCCGGGTGAAGTACGCATTCATGCGCGACCATGTGTCGGAGTTTTCGGTCAACGCGATGTGTCGCGTGCTACGTGTACATCGGAGCGGCTTCTATGCCTGGATGCGGGTTCCAGAAGGTACGCGTGCTCGGGAGAACCGGCGTCTGACTGCGTTGATGAAGCAGGCATGGACCGACAGCGACGGCGTGTATGGCTACCGCAAGGTGCGCGACGACCTGCTCGAGCTGGGCGAGATCTGTGGAGAGAATCGGGCTGCGCGCCTCATGCGGGTGGCCGGTCTTCGAGCGCAGGTTGGCTACCGTCGGCGGCGTCCAGGAGCTGCAGGGCCGGCCGCGTTGGCCGCACCTAACCTGCTCGACCGGCAATTCACGGTCGACGCGCCCAACACGCACTGGGTTAACGACATCAGTTACCTGCGCACGGTGAAGGGATGGCTGTATCTGGCCGTGGTCATCGATCTCTTCTCGCGCAGGGTCGTGGGCGGGGCGATGCGACCTACGTTGCATGCGGACCTGGTACTGGATGCCTTGCTGATGGCGGTGTGGCGACGCAAATCAGACGCCGGACTCATGCTGCATTCGGATCAAGAAAGCCAATTCACCGGCGCTGCCTGGCAATCGCTGTTGAGGAGGCACGGCATCGTCTGCAGCATGAGCCGGCGCGGCAGCTGCCACGACAACGCGGTTGCGGAAAGCTTCTTCCAACTGCTCAAGCGCGAACGCGTACGTCGCAGGATCTACCGCACCCGCGATGCAGCTCTCGCTGTTGTCTTCGACTACATCGAGATGATCTACAACCCGAAAAGGCGCCATGGAAGCAACGCAGGACGCACGCCAGTACAGTACGAACAGCAGTCGGCAAATCGCGGCTCGTGAGTGTCTACGAAATCGGGGGCGATTCAGATCCGTTACCTGTGGACAAGCGGACGGTAGTGCGATAGTCCGTCTACCAATCTGAAAGAGAATTGATCCGCCAATGCCGGTGTTGCCCGTTGATATTCCAGGATTGGGCGTAGCGCTTGCGATCGGCTTGCTGATCGGTATCGAGCGCGAGCGCGTCAAGGGAACCGGCCCGCAACGTGCCGTAGCGGGCGTACGCACTTTCATGCTGATTGGATTGGTCGGCGCGCTCGCAAATCTGGTCGGTGCAGCCGGCATTCTGGTGGCGGGCATCTTTGTGACTGCGATGGTGTTGGCCAGTTACCGGCGTTCGCGATCCGCCGATCCAGGGCTCACCACGGAAGTGGCGATGCTGCTGACGTTTTTCCTCGGTGTGATGGCAATGCGCGTCACGCCAGTCGCCGCGGGACTTGGTGTAGTGGTCGCCCTCGTGCTTGCCAGCAAGTCCAGGCTGCACTGGTTCACTCGGCAGGTGGTGTCCGAGCAGGAATTGCACGACCTTCTGCTCCTGGCTGCTGCCGCTTTGGTTGTGCTTCCGTTGTTGCCCGATCGAACTGTCGATCCCTGGGAGGCGATCAATCCACGCAAGTTATGGCTGCTTGTGGTCGCGATGATGGCGGTGAGTTCGGCAGGTTATTTGGCGTTGCGTGCGTTTGGGTCCAAGCTAGGATTGGCGATTGCGGGGCTTGCTGGCGGTTTCGTGTCGAGTACCGCAACCATTGCGGCAATGGGGGACAGAGCCAAAGCCGCCCCGGAATCAAGCGGGGCGTTCGCGAGCGCTGGACTGGCGTCCAACGTCGGGACGATCTGTCAGCTGGCGATCGTGCTGGCAACGCTATCGCCGGAACTGCTCAGGCATGCGGCCTGGCCGTTGGTCGCGGCTGGCGCCGCGGCCGGTGGGGCCGCGTTGGTGGCCTACCGGCGAGCGTCTGACTCGTTCGGCGACAGCCGCAAACTAGCGGGCGACCGGCCGTTTGAACCGATGCGCGTGCTGACCTTTGTAGCCATCCTGGCAACAATCCTCTTGTTGGTAGCTATCGCGCGGCGTTGGCTCGGTGAAGGCAGCCTGCCGTGGGTCATGGCCGCAGCGGGCTTCGCGGACGTCCACGCCGCCGCGGCGTCGACCGCGCAGCTGGTCACAACCGCCCAAGTGACCGCGGGCTACGCGCTTACGGCGGTGCTGGCTGCATTGGCGAGTAACTCCCTGCTGAAGTGCCTGGTGGCGTCGATCAAGGGTGGCAAGCATTACGCGATGCGCATGATTCCCGGCATCCTCCTGATGGTGGTCGCGTTCGCGGTCACGGTGAGAATCACGCAGTCAGGGTAAGACGTGATTGCGACTGTCTATCGGGATCGTCTTGCCATCCAGACATTCGGGACAAGCATGAGCCAGCCCGCTCAACGATGCCCAAAGCTGCAATCTCGTTCCGAACGCCAGCGATCGGGACTTCAGAGAGTCGATGAAGCTGATGCGCGTTATCGCACTTGAACCGCTTGGTGGTCGGATCTAGAGCACTGTGGGCACAACTCGGGCACGAGGTGGGCACAGATCAATTACCTGCCCAAAAAACAGGGGTCAATGAGCTGTAACTCATTGACCCTGTATCATTAAATGGCGCGCCCGGAGAGATTCGAACTCCCGATCACCAAGTTCGTAGGCGGGAGACCAGCGCAAATCTAAGACAACGCTGTCCGACAGAAACATCCACCGTTCGACATTGCGCTGATGCGCAGCAGTATTTTGTCCGGCACTTTTTTGTGGGTTTGTGACGGTTGAAGTCGGTCGGATTTCGACGGGGTTCGGATCGGGCACAGCCTCGGCGCAGATTCGACCATAAAGTGCGTACCCAAGAGAACATCAACACCAACAATGTCTCGGTGATCGACACCGCCCGCAACACCGTGATCGGAAGGGTGGCGGTCAGCACCCACCCCGACGCTTTCGGGTCTTCGTCGAGCGCCCGGGAAGGGCTTAGACCATGGATCGGTGTTCGACGACTTCCAATGGTCGAGCTCCGTCG
Source organism: Lysobacterales bacterium (assembly GCA_041745755.1). Classification (GTDB taxonomy): domain Bacteria; phylum Pseudomonadota; class Gammaproteobacteria; order Xanthomonadales; family Ahniellaceae; genus JBBQNY01. The sequence continues at coordinate 1,756 of JBGTIG010000255.1, read as the reverse complement.
ACGACTGGTGAGGAAAGCCAGAACCTGTTCCGCGCGAGGCCCACCAAATCAGTGCGCGATGCTCGAATGACCTGCACGCCTCCGGACTGGGCCGCGGCATCGGTGCGGTCTTGTGATCTCGACGTCCACCGGCGAGTCCGCAATGAGGATTGCGATGTCCTTGCTCCATGTTCGAAGCACGCCCTTGCCCGCCGGTCTTGAGCATCCGAGTCTTACGCCGGACCTCTGCCCCTCAGGCGCGTGTGCTCGAGGGGGCGTTCGCGGTGCAGAGGTGATTACTGTGCGGTAACGACGTCTTGTAAGGGCCATGGCTGAAGTGGCACGTAGCCGGCAGCATCGAGTCGCAAGAGATGCGGTGCCGCCTCGGCATCTCGGCCGAGCGCCAGCAGTGCACGCACCAAAGGGTCGAGGCGTTCGAATGGAATCGGATCATCGCTGTCGGCAAGTATCTGCCGCGCCATTTTCCAGCCTTTCGTGGCCGCATTCATGTCGCCGTTCGCTACGGCGAAATCGGCTTGTAGCAAATGTGTCGCAGCTAGACACAGCCTCAAGCGCTCGTTCTGCTTTGCTTGCCATGCTGGTTCTACCAATGTCACTGCGGCGGATATGTGCAGATCGGCGCTCTCGAGATCATTGTGCAGGATCGCCAGTTGAGCCTGCATGTGATGCGCGCGCACCAGCCAGATTAATGCGCTCTCATCTTTTGGTTCCGCTCTGTGGTACTCGGACAACAGTTGTGTAGCGTCAAGAGCGATCTCGGCTGCGAGATTCGAGCTCCCTCCCATCTCCAGTTTGGCCTGCCACCAGCGGCAGATTCCTTTCGCAGAGCGCCAAGCGCTATTGCTGGAGTCCTGACGTGTGAGGATGCTTGCTAAATCGCAGGCGGTATTGATACTCGCCTTTGCTTGCACGATTTTTGCCTGTAGTGCCTGCGCCTCAGCAAGCAGCACTAACGATGCCACTTTTCGGTTCTTCCAATGGGTATTGTTTGGCTCAGCAGAAATGTTCCGTTCGAAGCCATGAAGTGTTTCAGAGAAGAAGGCCTCGGCTTCGCGTAGGCGCCCCTGCTGCAACATCAGTATGCCCAACCACGAAGCCGCTTCGGAAGCCTCATAACGCAAGCTGGTGTCCCCAGGATGCAACCTCATCCACTTTTGAAACAATGAGAGTTCTTCGAGCATCGCCCGCTCGGCTTCGGTGTAACGGCCAAGGCTTGCGTCCAACACAGCGAGGTTGTGATGGCCATAGGCGACCTCGCGCTGCCAGTCGAAATTTTCCGGATCCGTCGCCGCCAGCCGGATCGCACTATCGAGGTACTTGCGGTACCACACGTTGGTTTCATCAAGCCGACCTTGTTTCCAGTACACAACGCCGATCCAGTACTCCGCCTGCGCGAGGTCGAACAAGCGCTGGCCATTGTCCGGCTCGCGCTCATGCAATGCAGTGCTGCGGGCGTGCGCCTCACGGAACGCCGCCATGGCCTTAGGGTGATTGCCTTCTTTGAGCCGCACCTGGCCGATACCAGTCAGCAACCTCGCCTGCTCCTCCAGCGCGCGGTCGCTGAGGTCGCGCGGGTCCAGACTGGCGAAGTACTCGGAGGCCTTGTTGTCGACCGTGCTCATCAGGTCCAGCCGGCCCACGGTGGTCAGCTTCTCGCGCAGGTCGCCGAGCATGAAGCCGAGGATGTCTTCGGCCTGGCCCTGGCGTCGCTGCGCGTCGTTGCGCGCGACGTAGGCGGTGGCGGCCAGGCCGACGG
>JBGTIG010000254.1:0-10685 GCA_041745755.1 Lysobacterales bacterium | reverse complement strand
TGCCGATCGGCGCGCCGACGCCCCGTTCCGCGCGACTCCTGCAAGCCCGACTGCGGGCAACGGACGCCGCGTGGGTTTCGGCGCCCTGGTGGCTGTCACCGCCCGACGATCTGGCCAGCGACTTCGTATTCCTGCACCTTCTCGACGCCACGCATTCGCGCTTCCTGGATCGGGCGTCGATTCGCCGTGCCACGCATGGCGAATGGCTGGTCAGCGCCGCGAGCGATCGCATGGGCGTGCGTTTCGATGGAGTGCATCTTGCCTTCGATGCACCGCCCGAGCTCGTTTCCGCCGGCACTGCGCCGGGCACCGTGCAGTTGCCACCCGACGGGCATCCGATCGTGCTGGGGGTCGACGCACAGACCACAGGTGGCTATCCGCGCATTGCACACGTTATCGGAGCGGATCTGCCGAAGCTGATGCAGCTGCGTCCCGGCAATCGCGTGCACGTCGTGCGCGTGACGCGCGAGGCCGCCGCGGCGGCGTGGGTTGCACGGCAGCGAATGCTCGCGAGAATGGCGGAAGCCATCGCCGGCCGGCTTGGATCGGAGTAGCGCAATGCCAGAGCCAACCCCCAACTCGGAACCCACCGCAGACCCGTCAGCAGGCCGACGCAAGGTCGACCTCAACTGCGACATGGGGGAGAGTTTCGGCGCCTGGCGCATGGGCGACGATGCCGGAGTCATGCCCTGGATCACGTCGGCCAACATCGCCTGCGGCTTCCATGCGGGCGACAGCGAGACCATGCGTGGCACGGTGGCACTTGCAGAGGCGCACGGCGTCGCGATCGGCGCCCATGTGGGCCTGCCCGACCTGGCCGGTTTCGGTCGGCGAGCCATGGCGATCGATGGTCCGCAGATGTACGCGTATACCCTGCACCAGCTCGGCGCACTGCACGCCTTCGCCCGTGCCGCGGGTACGCAGCTGCGCCACGTGAAGGCCCATGGTGCGCTTTACCACCTGGTCGTTCGCGACGCGGCACTTGCGGTCGCGATGGTCCGTGCGATTCGCGATTTCGATCCGGCGCTGCGCGTATTCGGTCCGGCGCCTTCAGCGCTCGCCATCGCATGTGCGCAGGCGGGACTCGGGTTCGTGCCGGAAGGTTTCGCGGATCGACGCTATGCGCCCGACGGCCGGCTGGTGTCCCGTGGCCAGGAAGGCGCGGTGATCGACAAGGTCGAGGATGCCGTTGCGCAGGCGATGACATTCCTCAATCCCGGCCTGCGCGGTGCAACCAGCGAGTTTTCGCAGCTGCGCATCGACACCCTGTGCGTACACGGCGATCGTGCCGATGCGGCCGCGTTCGCGCGCGGGCTGCGCGAAGCCCTGGACCGGGCGAAGATCGAGGTCGTTGCGCCGGGTGGGCAGGCGACATGAACCTCTGGCCGTTGGTCGGCGTGCTGGTGGTGATCGCGGGCTTCGCGCTGCGCTTGAACCCCATGGGCGTGGTGGTCGCGGCGGCGATCGCGACCGCGCTTGCGGTCGGCACGACACCGCTGGCCACACTCGAACTGGTGGGCGACGCGTTCGCGAAGAACCGGTTTCTGGCGATCTTCGTGCTCGCACTGCCGGTCATCGGATTGCTGGAACGGCACGGACTGCGGGAGCAGGCGGAGCGCTGGGTGACGCGACTACGGGGCGCCACGGCCGGGCGCGTGCTGATCGCATATCACGCCCTGCGCCAGATCGGGGCGGCGGTGGGGCTGACCAGCATCGGCGGACACGCGCAGACCGTGCGGCCGCTGCTCGCCCCGATGGTCGAGGGCGCGGCGAAGCGGCGCCTGGGCCAATTGCCCGAGCCCCTGCGGATGCATCTGCGCGCGATGAGTGCGGCCACCGACAACGTGGCCTTGTTCTTCGGGGAAGACATCTTCATTGCCTTCGGGGCGGTGCTGCTGATGCAGGCGTTCTTCGCCGGCAACGGCATCGTGCTCGAACCCCTTGCCATTGCGCTCTGGGGGATTCCGACGGCTGTTTGCGCCTTCGGGATCCACGCCCTGCGATTGCGCCGTCTCGATCGCCGCATCGCCGAACTCGCGCCCGCTGCCGATCGCGAAGATCCGTCCCCGGAACCCGTCGATCCCACCGCCGATGCCGCGCGAGCGCGCGTCGATCCGTGACACTCGCTACCTGCCCGTCGCCGCAGTGAGCGCCATGTCCCTGGTCTACGCGCTGCTCGGTGCGTTCATGCTGTTCAACGCGTTAGCCAACTGGCGTCGACGCACGCAGGTGGGCGCCCTCGCCAATGCCGGCTTCTGGGGCCTGCTGGGCGTCGTCGTGGTCGCTGCGGACTGGCTGCCGCTCGCGGTGGTCGGTGTCGCCGTGATCGTCGCGGCGGGGATTGCGGCGAGCGGGCACATGCGAGCGCTCAGCGCCGACCCTTCCCGTGCCGACCCCGCGATGGGGCTCGCGCTCGAAACAGCGGCGATCGATGCGCCCGTTGTCGGGACATCGCCCGCGCGCGCGCCCGCTGCGACCGTGACATTGGGAGATCGCATCTTCATTCCGGCATTGCTGATTCCGGCGATCACCGTGGCGGGGGTGTTCGGCTTCAAGGCAGCCGGACGTGCGGGCTACGCGCTGGTGAACACGCAACAGGCAACCTTGCTCGCACTGGCGGTCGCGTGCGTGGTTGCCGCGGGTGTCGCCAGCGTGATGACCCGATCAGGACCGCGCACCGCGCTGGTCGAAGGCGGTCGCCTGCTGGACGCGATCGGCTGGGCGGCGATCCTGCCGTTGCTGCTGGCGATGCTGGGCAGCGTATTCGCCGAGACGGGGGTGGGAGACGTGGTGGCGGAACTCATGCGTGCGTGGGTGCCGACCGAAAGTCGCCTTGCCTGCGTCCTCGCCTATGCGCTGGGGATGGCGCTTTTCACGATGCTGATGGGCAACGCTTTCGCCGCGTTCCCGGTGCTGACCGCGGGTATCGGGCTGCCGTTGCTCGTCGCGCAGCACGGCGCAGACGCGGCGTCGCTCGCGGCAATCGGCATGCTCTCGGGCTATTGCGGCACGCTGTTGACGCCCATGGCCGCGAACTACAACCTGGTGCCGGCGGCGCTGCTCGAACTGCCCGATCGCTACGGTGTCATCCGCGCGCAGGTGGCGACCGCCTTGCCGCTGCTCGCGTGCAATATCGCGCTCATGTATTTCATCCCGTTTCGCGGTACGTGATCCACCGGATCCGGGAGATCCGTACGTGACTGCGCGAGCCTATGGCCCCTGCCTGCGCGAAGAGGCTGGTGCAGCGGCGATCACCAGCGCGAAGCCGGCCGCGAGCCCCGCCCAGTCGATCCATTCCGCCCGGGTGCGCGCGAGCCAGAAAGCGAATGCGGGGCCGATCTCGCGCAGCGTCAGCAGGAAGTCGAACCCGAGGCCGCGACCGACCACGCCCGCCGCGCCGAGATACTGCGCATAGGCCGTCGCCATCGCCAGCAGCAGCAGGTTGCGCACGACTCCGCGCACTTGCCCGGTTCGCGTTCGCTCTTCGATGCCGACCAACTTCGGCGCGAACGCAACCAGCAGTGCGACCGGCACCGCCATCCATCCCGAGGGCGAACCGCTCAAACCGATCACGACGCTCCACACACTGCCTGCCGACAACGCGAACATGAAGGCCAGCGGCCCTGCGCCGGTCGCCGCGTGTGGAAGGAATGGCATCGTCACAAGGATACCCGCGCCGGCGGAATGCCAGGCCCGCCCCGCGCGCGGTGGCCCCATCGGCGGGCGGGAACGGGGCCCCGCCGGTATCGCCAGGACGCAGTGGAGGCGCAGGCGGCCAAGGAGATCGGCCGGTCCCTTGGCAGCGAGGGTCGCTGCCTCCATCTACACTCGTGAATCGAGTCAGGGAAACTTCCGTGCATTACCAGCGCCACAGCGAACCCATAGTCTTCGAGCGCGACTGCCCGGCAGTGCTGGTGCCGGCCGGCGACGTGGTGACGCTGCCCGCGGGTCAGACCGGTTACATAACGCAGGCCCTGGGCGGGAGCTTCACCGTATTCGTCGAAGGCAACCTGTTCCGCATCGGCGGTCACGATGCCGATGCCATCGGCAAGGAACCGCTGACGATTCCCGCGCTCCCCGCCGACGCGAGCGACGAGGACGTGGAGAAGCTGGTGTGGTCGCAACTGCGCACCTGCTTCGATCCCGAGATACCCATCAACATCGTGGAGCTGGGGCTCGTGTACAGCTGCGATCTCGAGCGCCGCGACGACGGCGAAAGGCGCGTGGCGGTGACCATGACGCTGACGGCGCCGGGCTGCGGCATGGGAGACATCCTCATCGAGGACGTGCGCAGCAAGCTCGAGCTGGTGCCGACGGTCGCCGAGGCCGACGTCGAACTGGTGTTCGAGCCGCCGTGGCATCATGGACTCATGTCGGAAGCCGCGCGACTCGAAACCGGCATGATGTAACGGCGCATCCCTCAACCGGTATCGCACGCCATGTATCGCCTGACCGTCCTGTTGATCTTCGTCGCGTTCGTGGCTTCGCTCGGCGGCAATCTCGTCGAGTACGGCGGCGCCGCGCTGCATCCGCGCCACGGCGACAGGCTGGCGAAGGCCGCGGCGCGGGACGGCGTTCTGGTTCACGGATACACGGCCGCCGGCCGCGCGCTGCTCCCGCCCGCGGGACTGGCCGAACATGCCCGGTCGACCGCGATGGCGATCTACTCGGCCGCGTTCACCGCGCTGGACACCCAACCCGCAGCAACCGACGAACGCGCGCTTTCCGACATGCTCGACGTCACGGGCGTCTACCGTCCCGCGTGGCGCGTCGCCAACGTCTATTTGACGCCGGTTCTCCTGCTCATGCTGCTGACCGCGTGGTTCATGCGTCCGCGCGTGATCCACTCTTTCCCGAATCAGCGTTAGCGAGAGCAGCGCACCTGCGTGATCATCCGCGAGCCCGCGCAAAATGTCGGCGCCAGCGGCGCGGACCCACCCGATCCGTCGGCGCTCAGCCGGCCTGCTCGAACCGGTTGGCCTCGACATTCTTGCGCACGCGTGCGGGATCCCAGATGCGTCCGTTCATGGCGATGTAGACGCCATCGGGCAGGGACTGCACGGCACCTACCGCGGTACCGATGTTGAACACCGCGTCCGAACCGCGGAAGAGCGCAGGATCGAGCGCGCCGGTCAACACGATGACCTTGCCCGTGATCGACGCGAGTGCGCGGGCCGTTGCGACCATTGAATCGGTGCCGTGCGTTACCAGCACGTGGCGCGTGTCCTGCGCGGCGATGGTGTCGCGAACCAGCACGCGATCCGCGTCGTCGAGATGCAGGCTGTCCTTGCGCAGCAGCGCGATGACTTCGAAGCGGAATCCGACCCCGATCGCCTCGAGAATGGCGCCGATTTGCGGATCGCCCACCTGGAAGTCCGACTTGTCGTCGAAATAGATCTTGTCGATGGTGCCACCGGTGGTGATGATGCAGAGCCGGTCCACGCGCGCTCCCTTCCTGGTTGGTGGGCAATTATCGCGCGGAGTGACGAGCCGGGCGCGGTGCGCGCCACGCGACGATGCCGGGTGGCAGGATCACCAGCAGGCAGAGCACGACCTCGCCGAGCGCAAGCCCGCGTTCGAGTCCTTCCCCGCTCCACGCGAGTGCGACCCCGTGCGCGAAGTAGAAAAGCGCAAGCGTGCCCCCCCACAAGACGCCCTTCGCGCGGTCACGCAGCGTCGCGAGCAGCACCAGCGACCAGGGCAGGGTCGCGAGGCCAGCCGCCAGTGCCGCCGAACCCATGCGCGGCGGCGCGAGCCATCCGTGCCAGAGCGGTTGCAGGAGGACAAGCGTGCCCATCGCGACGAGCGCGATCCGTTGCGCCGATTGCGGCTGCCGTCCGGGGTGCACAGCGTCGGCAGGGTTCAACAAGGACGGACTCGCGTCGGCGCGATACGGGGTCGACTCGATCCGGTTGGGCAGGAAACCTGCGGGGAGCCGCTCACCCGGGGCGGTCACCGAGGCGCTTCGCCACCCGGGCGATACGCTCTCCGAGCGCTCGTGCAAGTTGCGATTCGTCGGCGGACAGCTCGCGCTCGTTGCGCGCTCCCGCCACGTGGCTCGCGCCGTACGGTGTGCCGCCGCTGGTGGTATTGGTCAGGGCGGGTTCGGTGTAGGGAAGGCCGAGCACCAGCATGCCGTGATGCAGCAGCGGGAGCATCATCGAAAGCAGGGTGGCCTCCTGTCCGCCGTGCATGCTCGCGGTGCTCGTGAATACCGCCGCCGGCTTCCCGACCAGGGCCCCGGAAACCCATTCCGCGGCAGTGCCGTCGAGAAAGTATTTCAGCGGCGCGGCCATGTTGCCGAATCGCGTAGGGCTGCCGAGGACGACTCCCGCGCACTCCCGCAGATCCTCGTGTGTGGCGAAGGGCGGTCTCTCCGCCGGCTCCGCTGCAGCCTTGGCCGTCTCCGCGGACCCGGCCACGACCGGGCGCACGGACGGCACCGTGCGTATTCGCGCACGCATCCCCTCGACGCCGTCGATGCCGCGTGCGACCTGGCGCGCGAGTGCCTCGGTCTTGCCGTGGAGGCTGTAGTAGAGAACCAGGATCTCGCCGCTCATGCGCCCTCCGGATGACCGCGAAACTATAGCGCCCCGAATCGGCTGGGGCCCTCACACAGGGCGGGGGCGACGGGATCACGCTAGCCGCTGGACTTCTGGAAGCGGCCCCAGGCAGCCGTCGGCGGACCGCGAAAAAAGCAACGGCGCCCTGAGGCGCCGTTGCGGCTTACCGGTCCCGCACGGGTATGCGTGCGGCAGGCCGGCCTGGGTGCGTCACGCGGATTCAGTGGCGCCTGTCGTACCGACGATCGTGGCCGTGACCACGATGTCCGCGGTGCCGGTCATTGTAGTAACCGTGCCGGTAGCCGTGGCGATAGCCACTTCCGTAGACGACGCGTGGACGAACCACCACCCGGCCGTTGTAGTACGGGTCGTAGTAACCACCGTAGTAGTTGCTGCGATAGACGCGGCGGGGCGCATAGCGGTAGTAGCGCGGATGGCCGTAACCATCGTAGGTAACGTACAGCGGCGCGCGGTCGTAACGGTAGTGTGGCCGCCCGTACGAGAAAAACACATCGCCGAGGTCCACGTAGATGCGGGCGTCGGCTTGAGCGGTGGAAGGAATCGCCGCCAGGCCGAACAGTCCGGCGGCGGAGAGCATCAGGGCGAACAGAGTATTGCGCATTTTTTCTCTCCGGCTTGTGATCGTGTCCTGTCAGGGACGGTCCAATGTTCGTGTGAAGACGATGAATGTTGTTGAACCAGATTCCGGAAACGTGTTTCGATTCTCACTTCGAGCACCCGGAAGCACCGGGCGGGCAAGGCGCCCCGCCATTTGCATGAACGCCTTCGGCAGTGGATCGTGGACCGGCGATCGGCACTCCGTTTTGTGTCCAGTCAGTCTGGCGACCGCGCCGCACCCGATACACTCCCCCGATGACCCCGCCTTCCCTGGTCAATTTCGCCCGTCGCCTGCGTCTCGATGAGGAACGGATACGCGCCTTTGGCGCATTCGTCTGGCGCCGGTTCATCGACGATCGCTGCCTCGAATCCGCGGGCGCGCTCAGCTACACGACCCTGTTCGCACTGGTGCCGCTGCTGGTGGCCGCGTTCGGCGTGCTCTCCGCCTTCGCGTTTTTCGACGGCTGGCTCGAGGCGGTCACCGGCTGGATCTTCCAGAACTTCGTGCCGTCCTCGGGCATGTTCGTGCAGGATTATCTGGTCGGGTTCGCCGACAACGCCACGCAGCTCACGGGACTCGGCATTGCCGGCGTCCTGCTGTCGTCGGTGATGATGATGTGGAGCGTCGAGGATGCCTTCAACCGCATCTGGCGCGTGCCGAAATCCCGCAGCGGGCTCTCGCGCTTCAAGACCTACTGGACGGCGCTGACGCTCGGCCCGCTGCTGGTCGTCGGCGTGGTGGCGCTCACCAGTTTCCTGTGGACGTTGCCGGCGGTAAGGCAGGCGAGTGCCTTCGGTGGGCTGGGAAAGCTGCTGTTGGCGTTGGCGCCGCTCGTGGTGCTGTGGGCCGCGATCTCGGCGAGTTACCTGCTGATTCCCCACGCGACCGTGCGGGTGCGTCACGCGGCGATCGGCGGGTTGCTGGCGATGGTGCTCTTTAACCTTGCCCACCAGCTATTCAGCACCTACCTCGGTCGCGCGACGACGTACCAGCAGATCTACGGCGCCCTGGCGGCGTTGCCGCTGTTCCTCCTGTGGATCTACCTGTCGTGGATCATCGTACTGCTCGGGGCCTCGCTGTCCGCGAGCCTTTCCGCGTGGCGATTCCAGCCGCGCGCGGCGCGGGTGCCGCGGGGTCTCGAGTTCTTCGCGATGCTGAAATCGCTGCGCGCGGTGGTGGCGGCGGATCGCCGCGGCGGGTCGGGAACGCGCGATACCCTGCTCGAACTGCAGCCCGGACTCACCGACGCGCAACTCGATCACGCGCTCGATCACCTGCGTGCCCAGCGCATCCTACACATCGACGGCGAGCACGAGTTGACGACGCTGCGCGAGCCCAGTGACGTGACTTTGCTCGAACTCTTCGAGGGTGGCCGCTACGCCTGGCCTACCGGGCACGATGTCGCGCGCATGCGCACCCTGGCGGATGCCGACGACGCTCCGCTGGTGGCACTCATCCGGGACCTGCACGACGCGCTCGCGCCACCCTTGCGACAATCCGCCGCGGCGGTGATTGAACCCGGGCAGGGGTCGGACCTCGCGAATACCGCAGGCCGGAACGATGCCCCGGCTTCGGTGTCGGAGCAACTGCCCGACGCGGCCGGGCACGAGGTGGACGGGCATCCGGTGTCGTCGCGAACGCAGAAGAAACAGGAATCGCCATGACGACCGACCGAGGCAGACTCAAGCAACGTACGATGGGGTTCATTGCCGTCGCCTGCCTGGTGGGCGCGCTGCATGCCGCGGAAACTTCCCCGAAAGCCGGGGCAGTTGCTGCCGCTCCCGCTCCTGTACGCGCGAGCGAGGCGGCGCCGGTGGCCGCGATCGGCGCGATCGGCAGCATCCCGGCCTTTACCGCCACGGCGCTGGACGGAAGCCGTCTCGACTTTTCCAAACCCCGGGGCCGTTGGCAGGTCGTCAATTTCTGGGCGACGTGGTGCGTGCCCTGCATCAAGGAAATTCCCGAGCTCGCGCGATTCGACAGGGAACGCGACGACGTCGATGTCGTGGGTCTTGCCTTCGAGGACACCGACGTCGCGGAGATCCGTGCGTTCCTCGTGAAACACCCCGCCGACTACCCGATCGCGCACGTGGATCCGTACGCGCCGCTCGCGGGATTCGCCGTGCCCCGGGGACTTCCGACGACGTATGTCATCGCCCCGGATGGGCGTATCGCCGAGCGCATGGTGGGCCCGGTGGACGGCAAGCTGCTCGCGGCCTCGATCGCCCGGCATTCAGTCGATAAAGCCGTAACCGCTGGCGTGGTCGATGACAAGGATCCCGACGGCGCGAAGTCGCCCTCGCCACCGTGATGGAAGCCGCGCAGCATGCCGCGCGATTCCGGGTGACCGGCCGTGTGCAGGGTGTCGGTTTTCGCGCCACCACCCGGCGTCGCGCCCTCGCTCTGGGGTTGCGGGGGACCGCGACCAATCGCGCCGACGGCAGTGTCGAGGTGATCGCGGTGGGTCCGGCCCAAGCGATAGACGACCTGCGCGAGTGGCTGCATCATGGCCCCGAGCATGCGCGCGTCGAGTCGGTCGAGTCACAGACGCTGGATGCGGTTCCGGACCAGCACGTCGGCTTCGCGGTGCTCTGAACATGCGTGAGGGCGGGCGGGCCAGGCTGACCCGCGAGAGGGTCGCCTGCGCCTGCGGCCTGCTGCTGATCGCCGCTGGGCATTCCTTCGCCGCAGTGTTTTCCGGCATCGAGTACGGCCGCGTCGGTGACGAGACGCTGGTGCTCGACGCGCGCTCGCCGTCGCAGCCGGGTCCACACGACGTCTGGGTCGAGTGGATCGATTCCGGCACGGCGGCTGCGATCGTGCCAGATCGCGAAATGCACGCGGCGAGCACGGTCCTGATTCGTGCGTTCATGCCCGAGCAGCCGGAAGCGCGTGAGCAGGCAGCGCGCCAACTGCTGCGCTGGCTACCGAAAGTGCTGTCGAGATATGACGGCGACCCCGAGCGCGTGGTGCTGATAACGCGCGCGGCCGGCGCGCAACCACTGATCGACGCGCTTGCCTCGTCGTCCGATCCCGAACCGCGGGATGCAGCGCCCTCCCTGCACCGCCCACGCGCACTGGTGCTGGTGCACCCCCCGGCGACGTTGCGTGGCCATCGCGAGTGGCCGGACCTGCCCATCCTGCTGGTCGGTGGGAGAGCAGACGCGGCCCGGCTGTGGCGGATTGCGCTCGATCTTCGCAATCTCGGCATCGCAGCGGAACCCTCGCCGCTCGAAGGACCGGAGGCAGCGGGGCCGGGGCTGTCCTCGCGAATTGCCGCAGTGCTCGCCGCCAGCGGCATCGCGCGCGTGCAACGGCTGGATCAGATGCGCGTGGATGCGCCCGTCGAGCTGCCGGACCGGGTCCTCGACGCGCACGAGGGCGCCACCGGTCCCGTGGTACTGGTCGGCGCGGAACGCGGCATCGGCGTGCGCCTGCTGGACATCGATTCCGCTGGCCGCAGCCAGCAGCGTCCCGGCGCACGCTGGCTCTGGCGCGACGAC
>JBGTIG010000253.1:0-2033 GCA_041745755.1 Lysobacterales bacterium | reverse complement strand
TTCCGCGCCGAGTCCGGAACCCAGCAGCTCGCGATAGTCGTAGCGCCCTCCCGCGCCGGCGGAACCCTGCTCGCGCCTGCCGTTGGCCCCGGCGATCACCTGCACGTTGAGCCGCACCAGCGGTCGGACATCGGCTGCGAGCACGCCGTCGCTGGCAGCAACCAGGATGGTATCGACGCCACCCGCCAGGCTGACGATGACCTGTGTCACCCGCCCGTCCAGCGAACGCGCGAGCGCATCGATCTCGCGCAGTGCCTGCACCTTGTCGGCGGCGCCGAGGCTCGACACGGGGTCGATCGGCCGATACAGCGCGTGGCCATCACGCACGCTGAGCGCATGCGCACGCGCGTCGTCGTGGCCTTCTCGCGCGATCGCACGTGCCGCCCTCGAGGCATCGAGCAGCGCCGGCAACGCGATCTCGTCGGAGTAGGCGAATCCCGTCTTGTCACCGGTGATCGCGCGTACGCCGACGCCCTGCTCGATCGAATGGCTGCCTTCCTTGACGATGCCGTCCTCGAGCACCCAGCTTTCCTGCCGAGAATGCTGGAAGTAGAGGTCCGCACGCTCGATGCCGTGACCGAGCGCGCGCGCGAACACGCGATCGAGGTCCTCGACGCCGATGCCGCCGGGGGCGAGCAGCTGCGTCTGCGCGAGGGCGAGACTCGTACTCATCCGAAACTCCGCTGATCCGAACCGCCAACATGGCGGCGCCGCCCCGCACTTGCAACCTGGTAACCCACGCGTGGGGCCGGTCAGCCGGAATCCGACGGCCGCGATTCCAATTCTGCGGAAGAATCGGAGCGCATCGCGGGCAGCCGCGGCAGTTTCGTGATCGTGGGCTTGGCCCAGGGTCCGGTGACGTGGTAGCGAGTGCGGGTGACCAGACCCAGGGGCTTCTCGAACGCGCGCTGCATGACCCAGCCGAGCGCCGCACCCGCGGGACCTGCGGCCACCGCGCCGACCACGGGCAGCGCACTTCCCACGCGGGGCCGCACTTCCACCTGCTGGTCGTAGTCCTTGTTGGCGAGACCGGTGCGACCGCGCACCCGGACCTCTGCGGCGGGCGACATCATCAGCACGTTGGCGGTGTAAGCATTGCCAGCGCGCATGCGGAAGTCGCCATCGATGCGATCGAATGCCATGCCGGGTGTGAAGAAATCGCTGAAGTCGAGCGCCAGCCTGCGCCGGATCGCCTGCAGGTTGACCAGGCCGAACACGCGCCCCGCGCCCGGCTCCACTTCCGGAATGCGGCCCTCACCGACACTGACCGCGAGCGTGCCCTCGACTTTCGCCATCGCAAAGTCCATGGGCGAGCCACGCCACTGCCCGTTCAACTCGATTTCGGCCGCGCCGCCATCGACCACGCCCGCGAATCCGAGCGCGCCGAGGAGAGCGCCGAGATCGGGCGAACGGAATTCGGCGAGCACCTGCGAACGCTCGTCGGAACCTTCGGTGGCGCGCAGCCACTCGCCTTCGGCGTCGAGTGCGATGCGCGGACTCTTGGCGGTCAGCGACTCGATGCGCATGCCGCGCGCGAGGGGGCGCGTGCGCAGGGAAAGTTTGCCGAGCTCGGCTCGCGCCATGCGGAAGTCGCCGATGTCGACTTCGAGTGCGGGAATCTTCTCGGGCTGCAGATTCAACCTGGGCCCGGGTCGGGATTCCGGCAGGTGCAACCGATCGAATCGCACGATCACTGTCTGTGCGGCCGCGCTCGCAAGGGGTAGCCGTACTTCGCCCTTTGCCCCCTTGCCATTGACGGTGAAACGCAGTGCCGCGTCCGCGGGCGATACCTCTCCCTGGATGCGCAGCGCCCCGAAGCGGCGTCCGCCGAGCAACCAGTTTTCTGCAGTGAGATCGAGTCCCGCAAACCGCTGCTGGACGCTCCAGTCGCCGGCTGCTGCGGTGGGCTGCAGTGGAGTCGCCTGTGCAGGCGTCGACGGTAGTGTCTCCGTGGCTTTCGCGAATGCACCTGGCGCCTCGGGGGCGACGCTGGGCAGCGGTGGCGGGACCGCGGCATCGGCTGCGACGGGCAC
>JBGTIG010000252.1:0-1577 GCA_041745755.1 Lysobacterales bacterium | reverse complement strand
TGTCAACGTGACGCGATGCAGGCCGAGGAGGCCCGCGCAATTATGTTCATTTCGCGATCTCGTCGCAGGTGAAGTCGTTCCTGCCCGAGGCGCGGCACTGGGGCGGGAAGCCGTGCTTGCGCCAATACGCGGGAACGCCGACAAGCGAAAAGGGGACGGAGGTAATTAAGGGCGGCGCAGCGGTCGCCAATGCGGACTCGACCGGGCCCTTAATTACCTCCGTCCCCTTTTCGGCTCCCCTTTTCGGCTCCTTTTCGGCTGGTCCCCTTTTCGGCTGGTGACGGCGTGGGCCGGCGTGACGGTCACGCGCGATGTCAACGTGACGCGATGCAGGCCGAGGAGACCCGCGCAATGAAGTTCATTTCGCGATCTCGTCGCAGACGAAATCCTTGTCGCCGACCGCACGGCATTGCGGCGGAAAGCCGTGCTTGCGCCAGTAGGCCGGCACACCCATGCGTGCGAGCGTCCGCTTGAACGCGGCCGAGTTGCGGAACTGCGGCCACACACGTTCCCACGCAAGGATCTCGTCGGGCTCGCTCTGGGCGTCCGGTTGCATGCGGTCGAACGCGCCCAGCCAAAGGTACAGACGGTTGTCGTCGATGCTCACGCGGAGCGGGTGAGCGGGATCCGCGGGCATGTCCACCGCCAGGGTCTTCGCATCGGGCTTGCCCGGCGCCGGTGCGGCGAGCGCATCGAGCAGTGCCCGGCTCATGTCGGGCCTGGCACCCATTGCCTGCAGCAACAGTACCGCGCCAACGCGCTCCCCTCGCCGCAGCAGCAACGGCACGAAACTTTCGGCACGATTGAGCACGAAGCCGTCGCGAACGCCACGCTCGAAGAGGACCAGTGCCTCGTCGTCCCGCCCCAGGAAATACAGCACGAGCGACTTGAAGCGCACGCAGTTCCGGTAGCCGGGATCGATCGCGAGGCAGCGGTCGTAATCCTCGATCGCGCGCTCGAAGAAGCCGAGGTTGGTCCAGTGGATGCCGCGCCACAGATAGGCGGTGGCGTTCTTCCTGTCCGCGGCAACGGCGCGGTCGATCAGTTCGAAGGCCCTGTCCCAGTCGATCACCGGCTGGTATTGCGCCACGAACGACAGCACCGCCCAGGGCATGGACAGTGACGGATCAAGCTCGAGCGCGCGATTTGCCGCCTCGATCGACATCGCGTCGTAGTCGCGGTCGCGAATGCCCCAGCTCGGCGCGACCGAGGTGACCGCAGCGAGGCCTTCCCAGCCGCGCGCGAACGTGGGATCCATCTCGACCACCTGTTCGAACAGCCGGATGCTCTCGGGCAGGTCGCTGCGTGCGAGGAACAGTTCGCGCGCCTTTAGATAGAGGTCGTAGGCCTTCAGGTTCTCCGTGTCGGCGCGAACTTCGACGGCAGGCGCCACCTCCCGCTTGCCGAGCGTGCCGGGCAGCGCCGCGACGATCGCCTTGGCGATCTCGTCCTGGATCGCGAAAATGTCGGTCAACTCGCGGTCGAAAGTCTCGGACCAACGGTGCCGATCGTTGGCGGCATCGATCAGCTGCGCGGTGATGCGCACGCGCGTGCCCGACTTGCGCACGCTGCCTTCG
>JBGTIG010000251.1:0-12454 GCA_041745755.1 Lysobacterales bacterium | reverse complement strand
CTGCGGATCCGCGCCGTGGGGCCGCCGGCACCGCCGCCCTTTCAGCCGGGCTCGCTGCCGGGGCCTTCGATGCCGGCGCCACTGGCAATCCCGCTGATGCCGGCGCCCCGCTCTGCTCGGACAGCGCGACTTCCGGGCGACGGGGCTTGAAGGCGAGCATCCGCAAGAGGCACATCTCGAACCCGGCCCTGGGCGACGGCGCCAGCGCCAGATCGCGCTTGCCCGTGATCGCAAGCTGGTAGAGCAGCTGCAGGGTTTCCGCATCGAGCCGGGCATCGAGCTCCGCGAGTTGCGGCACTTCGCGCGACCACTCGGCGAGTTGCTCCGGCAGGAACTTCGCGATCTGCAATCGGTGCAGCAGTGCCGCCAACTCGTCGAGCACCAGGCCAAAATCCGGGGCCGCGGACGCGGCCTTCTCGATCGAGGCCAGCAAGCTCCGCGCATCGTCCGCAAGGACCGCATCGAGCAATGCGCCGATATCCGTGCGCGACAGGGTGCCGAGCATCAGCCGCACGGAGTCTCCGCTGACCGCGCCGCCCCCGTGCGCGATCGCCTGGTCGAGCAGAGACAGCGCGTCGCGCATCGAACCGTTGCCGGCCCGCGCGAGCGCCAGCAATGCGTCCTCGTCGAATGCGATAGCCTCGGACCCGAGGATGCGGCGGAGCTGACCGGTGATTTCGTCCTCACTCAGTCGCCGGAGATTGAACTGCAGGCAGCGCGACAGCACGGTGACCGGGAGTTTCTGGGGGTCCGTCGTCGCCAGCAGGAACTTGACGTGTGGCGGGGGCTCCTCGAGCGTCTTCAGCAACGCGTTGAAGCTGTGCGTCGAGAGCATGTGGACCTCGTCGATGAGATACACCTTGAAGCGGCCGCGCGAAGGCGCGTAGACCACGTTGTCGAGCAGCTCGCGCGTGTCGTCGACCTTGGTGCGCGAAGCGGCATCGATCTCCAGGAGGTCGGGATAGCGTCCCGCGTCGATCTCGAGGCAGGTGGAACAGATGCCGCACGGCGTCGAACTCATACCGCTATCGCAGTTGAGCGACTTCGCGAGTATGCGGGCGATCGTGGTCTTGCCGACACCACGCGTGCCGGTGAAGAGGAAGGCGTGGTGCAAGCGTCCGGAGTCGAGCGCGTGGCTGAGGGCACGGACCACATGCTGCTGCCCCACGAGTTCGGCGAACACGCGGGGACGCCATTGCCGCGCCAGCACTTGATAAGACATCGACAACCCGATTCCTGCGAAGTCGTATTGTGACAAGCGCAGCCCTCGACGCCAAACCCTGTGGCGCTTACGCGAAGAGATCGTCTGGCGAGTGCAGGGAGGACTCGTCCACCCGGAAAAGTCCGGGGTCTGCGACACAGGGAGGTGTCGCCCGCGCAGCGGGAGCCACTGCGGACCGCGTCCGCGGTGAGCGACGTCTGGCGAGTCCAGGAAGGACTCGTCCAGACACAAACATGGCGTCCCCACGGGGATTCGAACCCCGGTCGCAACCGTGAAAGGGTTCGCAAAGACGTTCACAGCCGGTTACCGCAGTTCACGCCAGTACTGCTACAGACCGCACTGGGCTTGCATTTTCTGACCATCGGTGTACGGTTGCGTTCACGTCAGTTCGTGACGGGAAGTTACCGCAGTTTACCGCAGTATTCCCAACCGTCGCACAGTGATGACCCGAGACTGCGGCAGGAGATCGCAACCGTGGCACGATTAGCGGCGAAGAATCGACAAACTGGTGTCCGGATTGCGACCGCCGAAGCGCGGAGCAAACTGGCCGCACGACGCGAGCCTTATTGGGTCGAGGTGACGCCTGGGACTGCGGTCGGTTATTACAAGGGCGAACGCGACGCGGGCTGGTTCGTTCGGCAGCGCGTCGGTGGCGCATACCGCAAGCAACGGCTCGGCACGCCTGACGACCACGTGAAGGCCGATGGCGAGATCGTGCTGAGCTACAAGGAGGCAGTTACCCAAGCTGTGTCCCTGCAACTGGACGAGCGCCGCCCTGCCCCGCGTCACTACTCGGACGGGACCACGCTCAACGACGTGTTCGACCAGTATCTCGCGGATCGACAACTGAATCCGGGCGGCAGGTTCGGTCGCTTGATGCCCAAGTCCACTGCCACGGTATCGCGCGGCGCGTGGAACCTCCGGGTTCGGGACAGCATCGGAGTCAAACTCGTCACCGCACTCGACGCGAAGGCGCTGCGCCTGTGGCTCACTGGACAAGTCGCGAACCCTGCTACCAATCGCGGCAAGGCTCTGCCCTTCGACCCTGCGGACCATGACCAGGTGCGAGCGCGGCGCAGCACTGCAAACCGGATATTGACCTCGATCAAAGCGTCGCTCACTTGGGCACGGCGGCACGAGGTCTTGCCCGCGACCATGCCGGACTGGTGGCGCGACGTGCAGCCGTTCGCGCTCGGAGACGAAGGCGAACCGCGCATGCTGGAAGCTGACGAAATCACCCGACTATTGAACGCCTCGCCTCCAGACCTGCGCGACCTCATCGCTGGCGGTCTTATGACTGGCGCGCGCGTAGGCGAGCTGAGAGCGCTCACAGTGCGCGACTACGACCCGGAGACGGCAACAGTAAGGATCGCGCAGACGAAGTCCTACAAGACGCTACAGCAGCCCCTGACGCCCGAGGGTGTCGCGCTGCTTGATCGGCTCACTGCGGGTCGTGCCCCTACAGCGCGGATCTTCACTCGCGCGGACGGCAGCCCATGGAATACCAGCGACGTTGCCAAGCCGATGCGCGCGGCAGTCGCAGCGGCCCGATTGGAGGACGTGAGCATCAAGACGACGCGAGCGACCTACGGAAAGCTCCTGCTGATCGCGACCAAGGACATTGAAATGGTCGCGCGAGCGCTCGGGCATAGCGACTCGCGGATCACCCGAAAGCATTACGCGCGATACCTACCCAACGAAGTGGCGCGGGCTGTTGCCCTGCTGCCCTCGCTCGGCATCGCAACCGATTCCACAGTCTCCCCCATCGGGAAGAGGCGACGCCGTCAGGGGGCCGGCTGACATGGCGCGCAGGAAAGCGGAAGTCGGCAGCGCTGGCGAAGGGGCTCAGACGGACCACATTGACCTGTGTTGGCGGATTCAGCACTACATCGCGCAAGGGCACAAGCCCGGCCAAGTCTTCGACGCTGCGGGCGCGTGGTGCGGAAGGACCGCGCGGGAGATCAGGGAAATCTACAAGGTCATCTTGCCTACTCTCTCGCTAGCCCAAAGTGATGATGCACCCTCACGGAAAGGCGTTGCAGTCAGTCCTGCAAAGCCTGTGCCCATGGTCAGGCTTGTGTTTTCCGACACCACGCATCTGATGCCACTGTCCTCTTGGAAGCGCGAAGAGCAAAAGCGGTATCACGAGATGGAAGTAAGCGATTCTATAGAGCTTCGGGTCGCTGCACGCCCGCTATTAGATCAAGCCGCGCATGGGCTAACTCAGACGGTGATTCGATCGTTCGAACAGTCGGAAGGCGGTCGCACTGCGGCGAAAGCGAAGATCAACAGAGCCAGCGAACGCAAGGCGATTGCGCGCAAGCGGTTCAACGCTCTCATCGCGACCGGAGACCGCGATGCGCAGGAGGCGATGAACCAAATGGTGCGGGAGGGCTACAAACATCGGAGCCTGCAACGTTACCTCTCCGAAGATCTCGCTCGAATTGGCCGTGGCCGACGAATACCTGTCAAGCGTCCGACACGATAGTTCCACCCAGCGAGATCAATTACATAGGGAGAGCCCGCGCCACGTTCTAAGCGTGAGGCGCACGCGTTCATAAGGTTTGGTCCGTCGCCGCGAATGGTCGTGGCAGTTCGGAGGACCCACCCGTGAACAGCACCACCCCACTGGCATATCCCGTAAACGAGGCATGCGCGCGACTCGGAATCGGTCGCGTGACGCTCTACGCGCTGCTGAAATCCGGCGATCTACGCGGCTTCAAGATCGGCGCCAAGCGCTTGATCCCCGACAGCGAGTTACAGCGCATCGTCGCTGAGCGCATGGCCGCCGGAGCGACCGCATGATCGCGGGCGAGATTCGCCGCACCCGCAGTCGAATCGAGATCGTAAAGGAGGCGCACGACGCGGCCCGCGCGCTTGCCACTGCGACCGAGTCCTGGACGACGTTCCTGCCACGCGACGCCGCAATTGAGAGCGTGCATGTGTGCGTGACCGGGTTGGGTCGGCTGCTTTCCGAACTGCGCGCTGCGCAGGAAGGGTCGCGCGAATGAGGACCGTAAGCAGAGACGCCCCGGCCGCTGGAAACGGTCGGGGCGTCGGAAGTGCAGAGCTTGGACGGCTCGGCTCAAATGATACCGCCCCGGCGGTGGAAATAGAACACGCCGAGCGATTCCTGAACTTAATCGACGAGGCCGGTTCGCAGTGGCACTTCCGCACGTTCAACGATCAAGGGCGCGGCGCGGGGCGCAACTTCGCCGGCTACCTGCATGACGTTGCGGGCTCGCTGAGCGCCGCCAACGCGAAAGGCGACGGCGTGTTCGCGGTAGTGAACTGCGGCGGTCCGAAAGATGCCGACATCACTCGCGTGCGGGCGGTGTTCGCCGACTTCGACCGCACCCCCCTGCCGATGGAGTTTCCGATTGAGCCGCATTTCGTGGTCGAATCCTCGCGCAACAGGTTTCACGCGTACTGGGTCACTGGCGATCTGCGGCTGGAACAGTTCAAGCAGACGCAGCAAGCTATCGCGAAGCTCTTCGGCAGCGATCCGTCCGTCTGCAATCTCTCCCGCGTCATGCGGCTGCCGGGCTTCGTGCACCGCAAAGGCGAACCGTTCCAGTCGCGCATCATTCACGAGTCAGGTGCGCAGCCATACTCGGCAGCAACGATTCTCGAGGCGTTCCCAAGTTCCACCACCGCCGAACGCAGTGTCGTTGCGCGTGCCCCTGGCGAACTGATTGTGGCGGCGGACAGGCATGCTGATTTGCTGAGGCTTGCGGGCCGCTTTGCGCGACAGGTCCACTTCGAAGGCTTGGGCGAGACAGCAGCGCTCGACGCTATCGTGAGCGAGGCCGCGCGTGGACGTTGGACTCGGGAAGTCCCGCACGACGAGATCGAACGCGCGTTTGCCGGCGCGCTGGCGAAGTGTCGCAGCGGAGAATGGACGCAAGCGGCACGGGTGCTCGCAGACGGTCATGCCGCGCAAATGGAGGAGGTCGAACTATCGGACCTGATGAGCGCGTGGCCGGTCCCGCCGCAGTTCGTATTCGATCCCATCATTCCGCGCGGGCATGCAACGTTGTTGGGCGCTCACGGTGGCGCGGGCAAGTCGTCGCTCGCCCTGATTCTCTGCGCCCATGCCGTATGCGGTCGATCCTGGGCGGGATTCACTGTGGAGCAATGCGGCGCAGTTTTTGTGAGCCTGGAGGATCCCGGTTCGCTGATGCGGTATCGGCTTCGCAAGATCGTCGAGGCGTATGCGCTCGACCCTGCGACTGTGACCGCCGGGCTTCGGATACTGGACGCCAGCGACTCCGACGCGGCGCTGATGGCAGAGGTCAATGACTTCGGCATGCGCCGATTGATCGACACGCAATCCATGAATGCCGTGTCGACCGCTGTTGCGGGTGCCGGATTGATCGTGATCGACAACGCGAGTGACGCATTCGACGGTGACGAAAACAACCGCCGACAGGTGCGCACCTTTGTCCGCAGGCTCACGCAGGTCGCAAGGGCGAACAACGCGGGGCTGCTACTGCTTGCGCATATCGATAAGCATGCGGCGCGCAATGGTGCCAGCGGAAACGCCTACTCGGGCAGCACCGCATGGCACAACAGTGTGCGTTCCCGGTTGGCATTGACTCTCACTGAGTGCGGGACGATCGAACTGGTTCAGGAGAAATTGAACCTCGGGAGGCGGGCCGATCCTGTGCGCTTGGTTTGGTCCATGGATGGCGTACTGAATCCGATGCCTACTGGGGGGAATGCTGACGGGGAAACAGCGCGAGACGATGCCGAAGCAGTGATCGCGACACTGAGACTGGCGGCTGATGCCGGCATCCGAGTGCCTACCGCAGTCGCCGGCCCACACACCGCATGTCACGCGCTGGAGCAGCTACCCGAACTGGACCGCAGGTTCCGTACCAAGGATGGTCGCCGGCGCGTCCTGGCGGCGCTGGTGAGGCTGGCGAGGGAGGACCGCATCACACGCGGAACCTTCAGGACGGCTCAGCGCAACACGCGAGAGGTGTGGGAACTAACGCAGGAGGCGGCATGAACCGCCGAAAAGTGTGCCTTAACTGGCGAATAGCGCGCGTCAGTTTATATCCCCCATACCCCCTAGCGCGAACTAACGCGCGCCTTGGGGCTGCGTTAGTTGCGTCAGTGCCAGAACTAACGCAACTAACGCAACTCACGCACCTAGCCCCCACAAACGGGGAGCGCGCCCCATGACCCGAGACCGCGAAGTGCAACGGGCCATCGTGCTCGAAGGCGCGCAGCGATTCCTGGACGCCGCGCTCGCTCGCGACATGTGGGTGTCGCCGAACAACCGAATCGGAACGCGCGACGCCGCGAAGCTCTTGGGCTTGTCCGGCGGCCACCTGCGAAACCTCATTTCGCGTGGCGAGGGACCGGTTCAATGCGGCGCAGGTGGCGGGTTCCGAAAGACGGTGGCGCTGCTCGACTTGGCCGAGTGGGACGAATCTCGTCGACTCGAATGGAACCCAAACTAACGTCATCGAACGTCATCGTGCGTAATCGCCAATTGCCGGCTAATCGGGCAGCATCGAAGCCTATTCCACTACGAGTTTTTGCACATGCACGACCCCCGCCTTTTGAATTCACGGATGCTGGAATTGGAATCCCAAGTGCGCGAACGGACCTTCCAAGCCGGGCGCCTTTCCAACTTCATCGAAGTTGCGCGCGGCATGATGCGCGACCCCCATTTCCCCATTGCGGCAGCGCTTATGGAAGAGCAAGCGCCCCGTCGCACGGGCGACTTCGCGCCGTTCGTCAAAGCCGCGCAGGCCGGGCAATCGTTTGATTCCGCGTGGGCTACTTCAGCCGGCCGGGACATGTCCCAAGCATTCTTGAACAGCATCGCCGAAGGTTCGATCCTGGAGCAGTTGTTCCGGTTCGGATTTCGAATCCCGAATCAGATTCAAGCGGTGCTGTCCGCATCCGGCGCAGTCGCGGATGTGGTGACCGAAGGGTTCCCCGCGATCGTCAAAAACATCAGTGTCTCTAGCTTCGACCCGGTACGCCTGAAGGCGGCCGCCATCTTGGTGATGAGTTTGGAACTGGCGCGTGCAACCGGCACTGCCGCGCGAGATTTGTTCGAACGCGAACTGCGGGTGGCGGTTCTTCAAGCGAGCAACGCCGCCGCGCTCGCACAGTTCACCAGCGTCACGAACGTCGCCGGGACGGGTACGGCACTCGGGGACTTGAATGCGGGACTCGCTGCCGCCGAGAGGTCCACCGCATACGTAGTCGCTGCGGACCCCGGCGCGGTTCGGGAGCTTGCCCTACAAGCCGATGGCCGCATGGGCATCAACGGCGGCGAGTTCATTCCGGGTGTGGCCGTGGTGCCGATTCCCTCCGATAGCTCAGGCGCCATGCGCATCATTCCAGCAAGTCGCGTCGGCATTCTGGACGACGGGTTCGTGTTGTCGACTTCGGAGCAGGGCTCGGTCTCCATGAGCGACACACCCACGAGCCCCGCGCAGCAGACTAGTCTCTGGCAGGTTGGCGCCATCGCCTTGCTTGCGACGCGATCCTTTGCGCTCGTGCACGACGTCTCAATGGTCGAGGTGGGCTGATGAGCAAATCGCCGCTGGACCCAGATACGCCGATGACCTGGAGACATGTCAACGCCCTGATCGACCACCTCCGCATGCGTGAGGCTGCGGTTCTAGAGGCGATGCGAAGGTCGAATGATTATCACGAGGATCGGCTCGCGCGCTATGCGTTCGCCTTGCGCGATGCCTTCGCGCCGCAGCCTAAGGTCGGCCTGCGCTCGCTGACTGGCACTGGCACGGTCTATAGAGGCGTACATCAGCGCTCGGATGACTATCAGCGCGGCAACTTCGTGACGCACAAGGGGAGCATCTGGCATTGCAATTCCGCCACTCGCGACGTTCCCGGCGAGTCGTCCGCGTGGACGCTGGCGGCAAAGGCGAAGGACATCCGACCATGAAAAAGCAACGGCAGTTCGAACACGAGCTTTCCGGATTGATCGGGCGTCACAGTGCTTGGCTTGACGGCCCCTCGTGGTCTGAGATCACGCAGCGGGTTGGAAGTGGGTACTTCGTCGATGACGCGCCGGAGCTTTTAGACCCGCAAGCGTTCGTCGACGCGCTCGCCGATGTATTCGGTCGGGATGCGGCATGGGCGCCACGCGAATGAATGGCCAACCCGTCCTGACCGACCACGAGTTCGAACGCTTCATGGCACTGTCTGCGCGTGCAGAGCGGATGGGTTACGGGGTCAGCCGGAACGGCGGCCCCTGCACCCCGTTTGTAGTGAGGAAGGTGCGCGGGAGCTGGTCGCGGATTGAGTGCGCCATGCACGATCTCGATGGCGTCGAAGACTGGCTGGATGATTGAGGGCACATCGTGAGAGCGCGTGTAACGCCCGTAGCGAGCCACCAGTCACTACCTACCACACCAGCGCTAAGGGCGTAGGCGGGCGCACAGCGCGTCTCAGAGACGCTGGGGGGCCATCTGAGTCTGTAGAGAGAGGGTTTTGAAAATCCCGCCGACAGCTTATCTATGAGTGCATCGGGTAAACACTTTGAAAAAAACCATGACCAAAACCGCATCCAGTGCTCCTCCTAAGGGCCTATCACCCGCCGCCGTCACGTGGTGGAAGCGGCTGCATGCCGAGTTCGACCTGGCCGACGAAGCAGCCGCATTCCTGCTCGAATCTGCGCTGCGGTCCTTTGACCGCATGAGTGAGGCGGCCGCATTGGTCACGAAGCATGGCGTGGTCGTGATCGACAAATTCAACCAGCTAAAGAGCAACCCCGCGACCACGGTCGAGCGCGACTCTCGCGCCGCCATGCACGCCGCGTTCAAGCAACTCAATCTCGACGTGCTGCCACCACAGAGGCCGGGCCGCCCGGCAGGGAGATAGTCATGGGAACTATACGTCGCCGCACCCGGACCGAGCGCGTGCGCGTCACCAGTGAAGCCGTGGCTGCATTCAACAACGGCGACGCCGCTGCATTGCATCGAGCATTGCGCCTGCCCCCATGGCAAGCCTCGCCACTGATTGCCGAGGGCGAATGCCCGTGGCCGCCCGGTAGCGGGGGACACACCACGTGGGCCGACTCACAAGCATTGCGGGCGGAGCTGTTACGTGAGTCCGTCTGACGAAGAGTCCCGACGCATTGACAGTCCTCACACTTGACCACGAATGTTTGATGGCGGCTGGGATGGTGTCTGGAATGGGCGGTGGCTCGGCGCATCCGATGGCTCCGCAACTGCGATTGTTGTCGGCGCCGCTGCGACCTGCACCGCAGGCAGCACGCTTGCCGTGGTGGTTCCTCGCTATCTATACGCCCCTAGCGCACAACTCGCCCCGCCTAAGGTCCTTTCGGCGACCGCGCACGTGTTCGGCGCGAGTGCAGAGTGCTTCGCAGGGGCAGTCGGTGCCACGGGTTTGCACGGTTTTAGTGACTCAGAGATGCAGGAAGTTGCAGCGACGCTTGTCGCTTGGGGCCGCGTCTTTCCTACTGGCGATAGGGTGAGTCTCTTCTAGCGTCTTGCCCCTGAGCCTACGCGGCCTCGAAACCGTCAGCGAATAGGGAGTTCCAAGCGTCGAACAGGCTGATGCTGAGGGGCGGAGCATAGGGAGTGGATTGCACTCCAGTTACATCGGGATCGTTGGGAAATGCGGGGAACGTGAGACGGGGTGCTGGAGTGAGGACTTGGCAGGGGTCTGTCGGCGACTGTTTGGCGCTCGCAGGCGAACGCATCGTCGGAACTGCACCCTTAAGAGCGTAGTAGAAGTCCGCAGGGCCATGTCCCCAGACGTATCCCGGCAGGTCAAACTCGTTCTCCGGAGACACGAAGGCAGGACCCGTGCAATCGACAGTGAGGAACATAAGTGTAGGGATCGTATTACTACTGTATTGAGGTCCAACTCTCGTGGTTATCAACGCCCCCGACTGCATCTCGACGCCAAAGACGTAACCAGTGCGAGAAATGGTCCGAATATACGTGAGTTCAGTGCCTGAGTAATATCCCACGAACTGCTGATTCGCATCGACAAGGATGGGAGCGTCCGCCAACGCAACCTGGCCGAAACTAAGACACGCAATGCAACCGGCAAGCGTCCAATTCTTCATGAAGTTCCCCAAGGTCGAGTCGGCCATGCTAGCGCTGCAGAGGCCCAAGCGCCTTTTGCAGCGGCGAATCTGTGGAGTCCGTCTCAGAGTCCGGGCGCAGTATCTCAATGCCGGATTCCAAAAGATGGCTCACTGGGTGCTCGGGTTCGCATGTCCTGAGACCGCGCCGCCTAGCATCGCGCTCGCCTCGGTAGGTTACCTCGCCCCCGCCAAATATTGAACCGCCACGCATTTTGCAGAGCCCCATCTCGTGGCCGCAAATTATGGCTCACGGCGTCCACGAAAGTCAGCACGACTCATGGTTTCGCTGCGACAAAAAGCTACCTGCTTCAACCCGTCTCTAAGTGCAAAACAAAAAGCCAAGCCAGCAAAAACGTCTCGACTCTGGCCAGGGCACTGCAGCGATTCAAAAAGCACTTCTCGAGTTAACAGCGCTAGTCGATCTAGCTTTCGATTTGCCTCTGCGAACCCAGCAGGATATTGGTCGTACACGTCCTTTACCTCTTCCTCGTCCTCGTCTCCGTTCTGACTTCCCTCATCTTCCTCGCCCCCCGCTTCGACATTTACTCGCTCAAGATAGCCTTGCAGTAATTTGTTTGCGTGCTCATACCCACCCAAGCGCACGAGCGGCAAGACTTTCGAGATATTATTGACTTCAACGTCAAGAAGTATATGTTGTGCCAACATTAAAGACAGGGTCGCTACGGAAAGTGCACCAATGTCTACGGTCGTATTTCCAGCGTTATGTCCCGGGAACACCTTGGCCTCGAAAATCAATTCGGGGAGCCATTGCGAACTCGTGAAACAACTCGATAGCACCCACAATACATCATCATGCGAAAGATTGGTGCGCTGCACTCCCTCGCGTACCGCATGCGCGTAATCCATCGCGTGCCTTCGAAACTTCGGTTGCGATCTCTTGAAGA
Source organism: Lysobacterales bacterium (assembly GCA_041745755.1). Taxonomy (GTDB): domain Bacteria; phylum Pseudomonadota; class Gammaproteobacteria; order Xanthomonadales; family Ahniellaceae; genus JBBQNY01. Next base: position 1,218 of record JBGTIG010000251.1, on the reverse strand, counting down.
GCTGTGTGAACATCAAACCAATTCTTTCATGATGTGGGCCCACTTCGGGTTGTTATGGGATCGCGTCGCGTCACCAGTGAGGAGTCTGAACGTCATGCAAGCGAGCGTGAAGTAAAGCTTCATCAGTGGAGCCACCTGTGAGGTGAACGCAGTCTACAGCCGGTTCCGAGCGGATTCACTTCGCTAACCAGTGCCGCAATGTCGCCAGGTCGGCCGTACGAGGCCGTCCGGGCATGTGGTCGATCACCGTGCTCACGGCAAAGGTGGCAGAGCCGTTGTCCTGACGGCTCCCGCGCATTCGGACTACCTGGGGGCATGCGCGTTGCCAGCGACGCAAAGGTATGTGGGTTTCGGCATTGGCGAGTCGGTAGATCACCGCACGCATTTGTAGGAAATTTCGCAGGCTCAACGTACTAGCTTGCGGCACATCGCGACAGCGCTCGCGATGGCGCGCTTCGCCCGCAAGTTTGCGTGGAAAAGTCGGTTGGACAGCAGCACGACAAGAGAGCTGTCGATTCCAGCCGGCCCGGTAGATGCAGCCTTTTCGGTCCATATCCCCCTCACTACTCGCAGTGAGGCCGCAACTTCAGCGAGCGCAAGTTGTAACTCACCCGACACAGAACTGGTCCTTGGGGTGAGATACGGATTGAGCAACGTCTCAATGTTTAGCCGCTTTTCAGCCAGCTCGAGTGCTGGTCCGGTGTCGTGATTTTGCAAAAGCATAGCGCGGCCGAACTGATCGTCCGGAGTGTCTGCCAGCGGAAATTCCGCGAGAACCCTCTGCACACGAAGAAGATCGTCTAGCAGCAACACAGCCGCTTTTCTTGACTCCATGTCAGTCGAACGGATTCGCGCCCAAGCGGACATCAACGACGCCAGGATGTTTTGAACCACTGCGTTCGATCCCTCCTAGATTACCGCACCGTTACCGCAGATACGAAAAAGGCCGCTCGCTGGCGGCCTAAGTCGTTGTTTTCGTTGGCGTCCCCACGGGGATTCGAACCCCGGTCGCAACCGTGAAAGGGTTGTGTCCTAGGCCTCTAGACGATGGGGACCAAGACGCTGGATGTTGAAATGTGGTGGAGCCAGCCGGGATCGAACCGGCGACCTCTACAATGCCATTGTAGCGCTCTCCCAGCTGAGCTATGGCCCCGTCTTTGTGCGTAAAAGAGCGCGGCAGCGTACGCGACCCGCGCCGCAACGTCAATGAATTCCCGT
>JBGTIG010000250.1:0-4798 GCA_041745755.1 Lysobacterales bacterium | reverse complement strand
GCGCGTCGTCGACAAGTTCCTGATCGAGCTCGAGACGCAGCTGCAGGATCGCCACGTCGCGATCAGCGCATCGCCGGACGCGCGGCAGTGGCTCGCGAAGCACGGTTTCGATCCGCAGATGGGAGCCCGTCCGATGGCGCGCGTCATCCAGGAGAAGATCAAGCGCGTGCTCGCGGACGAGCTCCTGTTCGGCAAACTGGTGGACGGTGGCCGCGCCAGCATCGAGGTGGTCGACGACGAGCTCGTCGTCACCGCGATCGAGGAGTCGACGGCGCTGGTGCCCGCATTGACCGAGTAACGCGCTCATCCGGGCGCGTCGGCCGCGGCGACCGGCTCGCGAACGTTGCAATGTCGAGCACGCCGTGTGAATCAGCGCAGACGCGAATGTGACCCGCGTCACGGTCGCTGGCGATCGGTAGCGGCGTTTGCTTGGTGTCGGTAGCATTCGGGGATTCGACACCGGAGTCCTCGCATGCGCCTGCCGATCCGCCTCCTCACTGCCACCGGATTGGCCTGCGCACTCAGCTATGCCCTCGCGGGCACGGCGCCCACAGGACCGCTTTCGCCTGTCGAACTTTCGGCGCCGACCGCGGACAGCGGGAATTCGCGCGCGGGGCCCGTGACGTCGACTACGCGCGGCGGTACGCTGCGGCTTCGCTTCAACAACGATTTGCTGCGCGAATACGGACTCGGCGAGGCCACCGGCTCGCGAATTTCCACCAATTCGCTTGACGCGGGTCTGTCAGTCGACCTCTCATCAACAACCGCATTCTCGATCAACGGTACCGGACCCGATATCCGCGCCATCTCCAGCGGTTCGGGTCGGCTCGGCGGCGGCATCCGCCTGAGCGGTGGCCGCGTTGACCTCGACTTCGAGGGCATGCGCTTCGTCGTGCGTCCCGGCGCGGCGCCACGCATTGATCTCATCGCGGCGGACGGCCGCGTGCTGTTTTACGTCGACAAGATCATGTACCAGTGGCAGAACGGGGGCCAGCAGTTCGTGGTGCACACGGCGGACATGAACATCAGCGCGGAGCTTGCGGGACAACTCGGTTACCCGCACGCCGCAGACGCCCCGATTGCCGACTTCAACCTGGTGGCACCGGTGACCGCCAGCAGGGGACTGGCGGAGCCTAAGGGCTCGAGTCCGCATTTCCACGGACAGGCCGTCGCGGGTGTACCTGGCGCTACGTGGCAAGCCGATGTGTTCATGCAGACCTTCAACATGCAGTACGGCGGGTGCAACGGTTGCGCGGGGGCAGATGGTGAAGTCAAATTCACGCCGAACTCCACGCTCATCAACAACCGCAACAACGGCACCGCGGTCGTGACGGTTTCCGGCGATCCGCTCGGCACCAGCGCGGCGCTGTACACGGCGGAAATCCCGTGGTATCGCAAGTTCAATGTCAGCCCGTATCCATACCCGTATCCCGGCAACGACCAGCATCCGTACCTGATCTGGAACATCTATCGCATCGGCGCGGACGGCGGAATCGTGCAGATCGGCAGGTCCGGCGTGAAGCACGCCTTCGTTTCGACGAATAGTGGTGCCGAATGCGACGATGGTTTCGGCGGCAACATTCTCGGTCGCGCGTGTAGCGATACTTATTCGACGGGCAACAACGACAATCCGGGCGACCTCGGGCCACGCAGCGAGATCGTGCCGGCGACGGGCCAGTGGGGGCGGTGTTTCTCGATCTTCGACACCAATTGCGACGCGTCGCCGAACTCCGTATCCAGCGGCGCCTACGACAGGCGTCTGCTGGTACGCGAATCCGAGATCGATCCGGCGCTCAATGCGGGCGCCAGCTGGCTCAGCGAATCCTGGTACATCATCCAGGACGACATCAACGTCTACAACACGATGGCTTCAAGGCCATTCTCAAGCACCGCGACCGGCGGCGGCGGATGGACGTCTGTCAACGGTAGCCCTTACCGGCTTGGGCCGGCGGTGGACCGCTGGTTCGAGACGGCCGCACCGGCCGCTCAGAAGCAGTTGTCGACCCTCGAATCTTCCGAAGGTCGTGCCCGTCTCGCTTCGAAGGCCATCTCGCTCGGAAATGGACTGGTGCGCTATCACTACGCGCTCATGAACATTGACTTTGCGCGCGCGGTCATCGACCCGGCGAACGCAAACCCTCCGAACCTCAACGTGCTGCGCAACCTCGGCTTCGATTCCCTCGATATTCCTGTGGGCGAAGCCGTCAGCGATATCCGTTTTGCCGACGGCGACGATTCCGCCGCCAACGACTGGACTGCGCAACAGGTCGGCGGCCGCGTTATATGGACGGCTCCGGCAGGCAATGAGTTGAATTGGGGGACACTTTACTCATTTAGCTTCGTTGCGCAGAGTTTCGGAAGACCGGCGTTAGCGACAGTCGGAATCGCCGAAGCCGGTACACCCGCATCGAACGGCCTGTCCGCAATCATCCCCAGCAGCGGCGCGCTGTTGTCGGATAGTTTCGAATAGCTGCATGGCACGCCGCGCACGCAGGCTGCTTGCCTTCGCAACGCTGTCGCTTACAGGACTTCTTGCCATCGTCGTCGGAGCCCAGCGTGTCGCTGCTGGCAGCGTTTCCGTGGACTTCACGCCGCATGGCACGCAGCCCGGTCTCGCTTTCGGCCCCGAATCAAACGACAACTGCGAGTCCTGCCACGGGCTTCCCGAGTCTCTCGCTGACGCGGGGTTGCTTCCGTTCGAGTCATGGAAAGGCAACATGATGGCGAACGCTGCGCGCGACCCCATCTTCTGGGCGGCGCTCGATGTCGCCAACTCCGATGTGCCGGGTATCGGCGACTATTGCCTGCGTTGCCACGCGCCGGGCGCCTGGATACGCGGCAAGGTCGTCAAGGACGGGGCAGGCGGGACGCGTGCGGGATTCAACGGCTGCGCGCTGGACGGGGATCACGACGATCGTGATACCGACACCAGCGACTACGACGGCGTGGGCTGCCATCTGTGCCATCGGATCATGCCCACCGGACCCGCGGGGCAGACCACGCGCGTCGAAAACACCAATCTCTGGATAGACGACAGCGAGACGTGCGAGACCAACGGCGCGTTCGGACCGTGTCGACGCGGACCATATAATTATCCGGAAGCGGGCATCGGCTCGCCGCCGCACGGCTGGAAGTATTCGCCGGAGTACCAGCGCAGCGAGCTCTGCGCGAACTGTCACAACGTCACGTCACCGATCCTCGGTGCGAGCGATGCGACGGCGCTGAAGAAACTGATTCTCAACGACGGCACGCAGACCGGCATTCCGTTCCCGATCGAACGCACCTACACGGAGTGGAAGCAGTCCGATTTCGGCGCGCGCATATTCGCCGATGGATTCGCGACCGCGGAGCCGCAGACCATCGAGCAACGCTTCGGGCAGACCTGCCAGAGCTGCCACATGGCCAAGTCGGACGATTCCGAGGCGCGCGCGTGCATCGGCAATGCTGCCGGTTCGCGCACGGGCAACCTGCCGGTGCATGAAATGGCAGGCGCCAACGTGTGGGTGCCTGGCCTCATCAGGAACCTCTACGGCGGCCCTTCCGGGCTCGATCGCGCAGCCGCTTTCGATCGCACGATCGCGCTGGCGACGGAGATGCTGACGGAACGCAGCGCGGAACTCGCGGTGGCGCTGGATCCGATCGGCTCGGGTGCGCAGACGCTCGCAGCGCGCGTGCGTGTCACCAACCTTGCAGGGCACAAGTTGCCGACGGGTTACGCCGAAGGGCGACGCATGTGGGTGCATGTCGAGGCACGGGACGCGAACAACGCGCTCGTATTCGAGAGCGCCGCCTATGACGCCGCAACCGGCACGCTGACTCGCGACGCTCAGGCCCGCGTCTACGAGGTCCAGCACGGCATCTGGAGCCAGTCACTCGGTGAATGTGTGATCACGGATGCGATGGGCCGCGAGCAGTTCCATTTCGTGCTCGGCGACTGCATCCGCAAGGACAACCGCATACCTCCGCTCGGATTTCGCGGCGGCAACGATCTCGAGACTCGGCCCGTCGGGCAAACTTATCCCGAGACGGCGCCCGGTTCGGGGCGGCTGGTCAACTACGACGACATCAGCTACGCCATTCCCGTCGCGGCCGCCGCCGCGCGCCCGATCACGGTGACGGCGACGCTGCGCCATCAGATCGCCAGCCGCGAATACATCGAGTTCCTGCGTGACGAGGCCGCGCGCGTCAACGTGCCCAGCGAGTCCGCGATGTGCCAGGCGTCAACGGGTCGCCCACCGCTGGCGACGGGACCGCGCGACCAGCGTCGCGGCGACTTCATGTACGACCTCTGGACAAACAACGGTCGCTCGCCACCCGTCACCATGAAGACCGCCAGCGCGACCACTCCGTTGTAGGCGCGGGGATTGCTCCGCACGTCCTCCGTCGCGCGGAGCTGCACTCCGCTTCGCCCGTAGGTGCGGAGCTTGCTCCGCACATCTTCTGCCGAGCAAGCTCGGCAGCTACGAGGATGGGGTTCGAAGAAAATCTGGTTCGTCGCGCGCGATGCGGTGCGCAGCTGCCTCCCGCTGTCGCAGGGACGGAGCTTCGCTCAGCGCTCTGCCCGTGGGTGCGGAGCTTGCTCCGCACTTCCTCCAGCAGAGCGGAATTGCGCTCCGCTCTGCCCGTAGGTGCGGAGATTGCTCCGCACGGGCCGTCGGGTGCGGAGCTTGCTCCGCACTCTGCCGAGCAAGCTCGACAGCTACGGCAAGCGCACCTGAGGTGCGCTTACTTCATGCGGTAGGTGATGCGGCCCTTGGAGAGGTCATAGGGTGTCATCTCGACCTTGACCTTGTCACCG
>JBGTIG010000249.1:0-11869 GCA_041745755.1 Lysobacterales bacterium | reverse complement strand
CAGTTTCGTATTCATACCGCGGGGCGTGCGCTGCCCGATGGAACTGTCGACGTACTTCCGCATCAATGCGGGCCATACGGGCCAGTTCGAACGCACCCTGATCCTGTGCGAGGAAGGTGCCTACGTGTCGTACCTGGAAGGCTGCACGGCGCCGCAATTCGATACCAATCAGCTGCATGCGGCCGTGGTCGAGCTGGTCACCAAGGACAACGCCGAAATCAAGTACAGCACGGTGCAGAACTGGTATTCGGGCGATCCGGAAACCGGCAAGGGCGGCATTTACAACTTCGTGACCAAGCGCGGCAAATGCCTGGGCAAAAACTCGAAGATTTCCTGGACGCAGGTGGAAACCGGTTCGGCGATTACCTGGAAGTACCCGAGCTGCGTGCTGCTGGGCGACGATTCGACCGGTGAGTTCCATTCGGTGGCGTTGACGCATCATCACCAGCAGGCCGACACCGGCACCAAGATGATCCACGTTGGCGCGCGCACCAAATCCAAGATCGTGAGCAAGGGCATCAGCGCGGGATTCGGACAGAACACCTATCGCGGCCTCGTCAAGATCGAGCGCTCCGCGATCGGTGCGCGCAATCACACGCAATGCGATTCACTGCTGATCGGCAAGCGCTGCGGCGCGCACACGTTTCCGTATATTGAAGTCAAGCAGCCGGACGCCACGGTGGAACACGAGGCGACCACGTCCAAGATCTCGGAGGACCAGATGTACTACTGCCGCTCGCGCGGCATCAGCGAGGAGGACGCGGTGAGCCTGATCGTGGATGGATTCTGCCGGCAGGTGTTCCGCGAGCTGCCCATGGAGTTCGCGGTCGAGGCCAAGAAGCTCCTCGACGTCTCCCTCGAAGGAGCAGTTGGGTGAGCCGACGCGCTCGCGCGGCACTGCCGCGCGCGTCGGCGAACGCCATGGGCAGGAGCCCATGGCAGGAGCGACTTGGCGAGCGCACGACGTGCGAGCCTAGTCGCCTCTGCAAGTCGAATCCGGAGGTCCCCGATCTCGACGCTTTCTGGGGGAAGCGGCCGATTGAACTCGTGTTGCGGAAGTACAAACTGGGGGACGAACCCAGCGAGCCCGAGGAATGGGCGGACAGGACCCCCGAGGAAAGATTGCAGGCACTGCTCGACATGCGCGAGCGTTACGCGAGGTGGAAGTATGGCGTTGAGCCGCGACTTGAAACAGTTCTTGCAGTTGCTCGTAGAGCATGAGGTGGAATACCTGCTTGTAGGTGCGCACGCCGTCGCCATTCACGGATACGTGCGGCATACCGACGACATCGACTTCTGGTTGCGCCGGGAGGCAAGTAATGCCGAGCGCGCCTGCGCCGCAATCGCGGCATTCGGATTCGCGCAGCTTGGCCTTCGGCCGCAGGATCTGCTGGACCCCGATACCGTAGTGCAACTTGGTTACGCGCCCAATCGCATCGACCTGCTGACGTTTCTGACGGGGCTCGACTTCGAGGAGTGCTTCGAGAGGCGATTCCTGACGAAGTACGAAGGCACCCCAGTGAACGTCATTGCATTGAACGATCTATTGCAGAATAAGCAGCTTACCGGGCGCCGCAAGGATGCCATCGACGTCGAGGAGTTCGAACGCGCGATGCAACGCGGATGGAAACCCGGAACAAATCAAGAGATCAAGAATGCTGAAGATTGAAAACCTCCACGTCCGCGTCGGAGAACGCGAAATACTGAAAGGCCTCTCCCTCGACGTGGCCGCTGGGGAAGTCTGCGCGATCATGGGTCCGAATGGCGCCGGCAAGTCCACGCTGGGGCATGTGCTCGCGGGCCGCGAGGGCTACGACATCACGCAGGGAACGGTGACGTTCGAGGGTCGCGACCTGCTGCAACTCGCGCCCGAGGAGCGCGCGGCCGCCGGTGTGTTCCTGGCTTTCCAGTATCCGGTGGAGATTCCGGGCGTCAACAACACCTACTTCCTGCGCGCCGCGTTGAACGCCCAGCGGCGTGCACGCGGGGAACCGGAACTCGACGGCGTGCAGTTCCTCAAGCGCGTCCGCGAACGGCTCGGCGTTTTGCATCTCGGTGACGAATTGCTCAACCGCGGCGTCAACGAGGGATTTTCCGGCGGCGAGAAGAAGCGCAACGAGATCTTCCAGCTGGCGGTGCTCGAGCCCAGGCTCGCGATCCTCGACGAAACCGATTCGGGACTCGACATCGATGCGCTCCGCATCGTCGCTGAAGGCGTGAACAGTTTGCGTTCGCCGGAGCGCGCGTTCGTGGTCATTACGCATTACCAGCGGCTGCTCGACTACATCGAGCCTGACGTGGTGATGGTGCTGGCGGATGGACGAATCGTCGAGCGGGGCGGGCCTGAGCTGGCCGAGCAACTGGAGGCGCATGGCTACGCCTGGGTGAAGGACCGGATCGCACCCGACATGCACTCGACGCAGGCCATCCCGTGAGCGCGTTGCTCGAATCGCTGGCGGCGTCCGTCGATAGTGGTTCGGCATCGCGCCCCGACGTCGACGCCCTGGTGCGCGCGGGCCTGCCGGATCCTCGCAACGAAGCCTGGAAGTACACACCCCTGCGGGCCCTCGAGCGCCGGGTGTTCGAACCAGCCACCGCCGTCCCCCCGACCGTGGATCCGAAACTGCTGGAAGGGATTCCTGCGCCGCGCCTGGTGTTCGTGAATGGTGCCCACGACGCGGCACTCTCGAGTCTCGATGGCTGCCCGGACTCGATCCGGTTGCGCGTTGCCAACAGCGGAGACTTCGAATCGGGCGAGGGTGCAACGCGCCTCGAGCGCGGCCGTTGCAAGGGGTCCGAGCAGGTCTTCGCGCGACTCGGCCGGAGCCTGTCCCACACCGGCGCGGTCCTCGATGTCGCGTCGGATACGCACTTCGACTGGGGGATCCACTGGGTATTCATCGGCGCGGGGAGTATTTCCGATCAGGCATGGCATCTGCGCAACCGAATTTCCATCGGCGCCAATGCGAGGGTCGTGCTCGTGGAGCATCACATCGCCAGCGGCGAGCACGCGCATCTGGCGAACGTGGTGAGCGATGTCGGCGTCGCCGCCGGCGCGCAACTGACGCATGTGCGGGTACAGCGCGAGGCCGCCGGCGCGACCTTGTTCCTGCGCAGCGACGTCGACCTCGCCGAATCCACCCGATACCTGCGGTTCGACGTCGAGCTCGGTGCGGGACTGTCGCGACACGACCTGCACATTCGCCTCGGGGGGAAAGGGGCCCAGGCGAACGCCAACGGCGTCCTGCTCGCGACGGGTCGCCGCCACCTCGATACGCAGCTCGCGATCGAGCACGTCGCCCGCAACTCGACCTGCGATCTCACGTGGCATGGCCTGGCGTCCGATCGCGGGCGCGTCGTTTTTCACGGCGGCATTGCGATCCGGGCCGGTGCGGATGGCAGCGACGCGAAGCTCGCAAGCCGGAACCTGCTGCTCTCCGACGCCGCGGAGATCGACGCCCAGCCGGTGCTCGAGATCCATGCCGACGAAGTGAAGGCTGCGCATGGCGCGACCGTTGGTCGGCTCGACCCTGCGGCGCTGTTCTATCTCCGGTCGCGTGGGCTCGGGGAGCCCGAAGCGCGCACGCTGATGACTGCCGCATTCTGTCGAGCGCCACTGGCAACCATCGAGGACGCGGGCGTGCGCGAGGCGGTGGTCGCCGCGGTGGACGCTGCGCTCTCCGCGCACGCGCTGGCTTGAACGCGCAACCGCTTGCGGACTCACCCGGTGCCGGCTCCGAAGGAGGGGCGGCCGGATTCGACTGGACGCACGTCCGCGCCCAGTTTCCGGCGTTGAATCGCGAAGTCCGCGGCAAGCCGCTGGTGTACTTCGACAACGCCAACACGTCGCAGAAGCCGCAACGCGTCATCGATGCGGTCAGCGGGTTTTACACGCATCACAATGCGAACATCTCGCGCGCCGTGCACACGCTCGGCGCGGAGGCGACCGAGCGGTTCGAGGCGACGCGCACGGGCTTGCAACGATTCCTCAACTCCGCGCGCCGGGAAGACGTGATCCTGACGCGTGGCACGACCGAGGCGATCAATCTCGTCGCCTACAGCTGGGCGCTACCGCGCCTGGTGCCTGGGGACGAGATTCTCGTGTCAACGATGGAGCACCACGCCAATATCGTGCCCTGGCAGCTGGTTGCCGCGCGCAGGGATGCGAAGATTCGGGTGCTGCCCATCACCGATCGGGGCGAGATCGATCTCGAGGTGCTGGAAAAGCAGCTGGCGGGACGGCCACGGCTGCTGGCGATCGCGCATGTGTCGAACGCGCTCGGCACGATCAACCCGATTCGCGAGATCTGCGCGATGGCGCGCGCACAGGGCGTTCCCGTGCTGGTGGATGGATCGCAGGCGGCTCCGCATCTGGCCATCGATGTGATGCGACTGGGTTGCGACTTCTATGCGATCACCGGCCACAAGATGTTCGGTCCCACCGGGACCGGTGCGCTTTGGGCCCGGCGCGAATGGCTGGAGTCGATGCCGCCGTTCATGGGCGGCGGCGACATGATCCGCAACGTGAGTTTCGAGGGCACCACCTTCGCCGATCCGCCGCAGCGGTTCGAGGCGGGGACACCCAACATCGCAGGCGTCATCGGCCTCTCCGCAGCGATCGATCTCCTCGATGAGCTGCCGTGGGACGAGATCGCCCAGCGCGAGGAAGCGCTCGGATCGCATCTGCGCGAAGTTCTGGCGTCCGTGCCTGGAGTGCGCATCCTGGGTGACAGCGGGGCCAGCGTGCCCGTCGTGTCGTTCGTGTTCGACGACGTGCACGCGCACGATCTGGCGACATTGCTGGACACGCATGGCGTTGCAGTGCGCTCGGGGCACCACTGTGCCCATCCTCTGATGCAGCGCTTCGGCGTCACGGCGACCTGCCGCGCGTCGCTGGCGTTCTACAACACGCACGCGGAGATCGAGCTGTTTCGCGATGCGCTGACCCGTTCACTCGCGTTGCTCCGATGAGCTCGATGAGCCCGATGAGCGCTTTCCGCGAGACTCCGGATGCATTCGCCGAACTGCGCTGGTGACGCTTGCATGTCCACCGGGTTTTCCAGCGAGCTTGACTTCCGTATCGCCGATGCCAACGATGTCGCGGCAATTGTCGGACTGGTTGAGGCGGCGTATCGCGGCGAGGCCAGCCGGGCGGGCTGGACGACCGAGGCCGATCTGCTCGACGGCCAGCGCACCGACGCGGTGGGCGTCGCGGAACTCGTTGCAGCGCCAGGTAGTTGCTTTCTGCTCGCCGAGCGTGCCGATGCGCTCGTCGCGACCTGCCACCTGCGCGAGGACGGTCATGTCGCCCATTTCGGCATGTTCGCGGTGGCGCCCCTGCTCCAGACCAACGGCCTCGGCAGGCGGGTACTGGCCGAGGCCGAACGCATGGCGCGCGAACGCTTTCGCGCCACGGAGATGCGCATGACCGTCATCGATTGCCGCCTCGAACTGATCGAATGGTACGAACGCCGCGGATACACGCGCACGGGCGAGTACGCCCCCTTTCCCTACGGCAATGCCAGGTTCGGCCTGCCGCGTCGCGACGATCTGCGGTTCGAGACGCTGCGCAAGCGCCTCCACGGGCAGGCTGCATGAGCGCGTGGATTTGGGTTGCCCAGCCGGACGAGATGGCGCCTGGCGAGTTCCGCGTGGTGTTCGATGGCGATACCGCGATCGCGATATTCAATATCGACGGTGAGTTCCACGCGGTGGAAGATGTCTGTACCCACGACGGCGGAGACCTCGCCGGCGGCTGCGTGGAAGGATTCGCGGTCGAATGTCCCCGGCACGGTGCCCGCTTCGATGTCCGCTCGGGTGCCGTGCTGACTCCTCCGGCAGTTGTTCCCATCGCCGTGATGCCGGTGCGCGTCGATCGCGAAGGCGTCTGGACCCGCGATCCCCGCAACGACCAGCCCCTGCAGCGAGGCCCGTAGCTTCGGGTCATGCACCAGAATCCCCCCGCCCTCGCGGGCGGGGGGATGCGCATTCCGTTGCGCAAACCGGAAAGGGTGGGTGCAGCGCGATCAGCGATTGACGACCGGCTTGGCTGCGGGCTTGGCCGGAGGCTTCGCGGCGGACTTCGCTGGCGCGCGCGCGGGCGCACCCACGGTGACGACGCTGCGGTTCTTCTCGATGGTCTTGAGACCGATGCCTTTCACGTCGGCCAGCTGATCGAGACTGCGGAACGCGCCGTGCTGCTTGCGGTAGGCGACGATCGCTTCCGCCTTCGTCATCCCGACGCCATTCATGGTGGCGGCGAGGGTGGCGGCATCGGCGGTATTGATGTTGACGGGCGTCGCGGCCTGCGCCGTGAAGGCGAAGGACGAGGCGAGCAGCAGGGACAGAAGCAGCGACTTGATGAGACTCATGTGACTCTCCTTGACGGGTAGGGGACGTATCCGACGGCTTGCCGGTGTCGCCAATGTAGGCACGCGGTTCGGGGCCGGAATCGGGTCAAACGCCCCGTGCGACGTACGAGAGGAGCGCGCGGCAGCCTGAGAGATTTCCCACCTTGCCCCGGCCCTGCACACAAGGCCTGAACAGGTCCGGCGGTACACTCGTGCTCCCCGATCGACGTCGGTGCCCACTGCGGGAACCGTCGGAAACGACGCCACGAAACCGCTCCGATGAATGCTGCTGTGCATAACGACAAGCTTTACGACTTCGTCAGCGAGAAATGGGATCGCGAGATCGTGCCCCAGCTCTGCGACTACATCCGCATTCCGAACAAGTCTCCGATGTTCGACGCCAACTGGGTCGAACACGGTTACATGAAGGAGGCGATGGACCTGATCGAGACCTGGGTGCGCGCGCAGCCGATCACCGGCATGCAGGTCGAGCGCATCCAGCTCGAGGGCCGCACGCCCCTGCTGCTGATCGAAATCCCGGGCAAGGGCGACGAGACGGTGCTGCTGTACGGCCACATGGACAAGCAGCCGGAGATGCTCGGCTGGGCAAACGATCTCGGCCCATGGAAGCCGGTGATTGCGGACGACAAGCTCTATGGGCGCGGCGGCGCAGACGATGGCTACGCGACGTTCGCCTCGCTCACCGCGATCATGGCCCTCGCCGATCGCGGGTTGCCACATGCGCGCTGCGTGGTGCTGATCGAGGGCTGCGAGGAGTCGGGTTCCTACGATCTGCCGTTCTACATCAACCATCTTTCCACGCGCATCGGTACGCCGTCGCTGGTGGTCTGCCTGGACTCGGGCGCCGGCAACTACGATCAGCTGTGGCTGACGACCTCGCTTCGCGGCGTCGCGGGCGGCACGCTCCGGGTCAAGGTACTCGAGGAAGGCGTGCATTCCGGCGATGCGTCCGGTCTGGTCCCTTCGAGCTTCCGCATCCTGCGCGGATTGCTGGATCGGCTGGAAGACGCGCAGACCGGCCGCATCCGGCCCGAAGTCCTCTACGTCGACATTCCGGCGGAACGGGTGGAACAGGCGCGCGAAGTCGCGGAAGTGCTCGGCTCCACCGTATACGACAAGTATCCCTGGGCCGGCGCCACGCAACCCATGGTCGGCGATCCCGCCGAGATGCTGCTCAACCGCACGTGGCGACCGGCGCTGTCGGTGACCGGCGCCGAGGGCATGCCGAAGCTCGAGGACGCCGGCAACGTGCTTCGGCCCTACACCGCGGTCCGCTTGTCACTGCGCCTGCCACCGACCCTCGATCCCAACGTCGCCTCCGCCAAGCTCAAGCAGATCCTGGAGCAGGAGCCGCCCTACGGCGCGCGCGTCGAATTCGAGGTCGAGAAGTCCTCGCAGGGCTGGGCGGCGCCGTCGCTGCACCACTGGCTGTCGGATTCGATCAACACGGCGTCGAAGGACTTCTTCGGACCGAGGGCCGCCGCGATGGGCGAGGGCGGCACCATTCCCTTCATGGGCATGCTGCAGGAACGCTTTCCCTCCGCGCAGTTCATGGTCACCGGACTGCTCGGGCCGCACTCGAATGCGCATGGACCCAATGAGTTCCTGCACATCCCCACCGGCAAGAAGCTCACCGCCGCCGTTGCCAGGGTACTGACCGATCACTACGCCAACCGCGGCGATGACGGCACCGCGGCGCCCAACTGACGACTGATCCACCCGCACTCACCCGGCGATGCTTCATCCGCGTCGCCGATCGTGCCGCAAAAGGTTCGTAGAGCCAGCGACACGGACTGCCGCGGCGCCTTACGCGTCAGGTGCCGCCAGTTCGCGCCGTGGTGCCGCGTTGGCGGCCTGGCGCCAGAGCGCGGGCAGGCCGACCTGGAGCGCCTGCCAGGCCAGCCAGAGGAAAGCGATCGGGAACACCAGGGTCTGGATGATGAAGATCGCGATCAGTTCGATGATCTTTTCCGTCATCTGCCCCGCGATTTCCTTGAGACTCTGCATCTTGCGCTCCAGCGCCGCGCGCACGTCCACGGTGTTCGCAATCGCCTCACGAGCCTCGCCGAACCAGCGTCGCGTGCGTTCCAGCAGCGTCGGTGGCGGCGCCGGCGGAGCCGGAGTGGCCGCCGCGGATTCATCGGGCGGTGCGTCGGCGCGCGTTGCGGCCTTGCCGATCGCGTCGCCATCGCTCTGAAGAAGGGCGCTCGCGCGTTCGTACTCGTCGGAGAGGAACGCTCGATACGCCGCCTCCGACGCCAGCGCCGACAACGGCACCGCAAAGCGCACGATCAGCAGCACCAGCAACAGGGGGCGAAGCCAATCCATGCCCACGCGCGCGCCGCGACCGCCGTCCATCCGGAGCAGGAGGTACGCGCCGATGGCGAGACTCAGCACCACCCACAAGGGCGTCCATCCGCTGACGTTGAGCAGGAGTTTCTGCAGGCCGAGCGAGGCGGAAGCCATCAGCATGATCGCGGAGAACCGCTCGACCAGATCGTTGACCGGGTCCAGCAATTCGCCCGGCGACAAGGTCAGACCCACGCCTGCGGGTTGCAGCGCAAGTTCGGTGCCTTGCGCGGCCGAGATTACGGCGTCGATGCCGCGCGCGATGGCGAAGGCCGCCAGCGCGCGCTTGAGCGATGCATCGATCTGCGCTTCCGCCGCAGTGTCGAGCGCGGGCCACCAGCAGAGCAGCAGCAACGTGAAGCCGAACACGATCTGCACCCACAATGGCACCGAGTGGCGCAGCGATGGGCGTGCGAGCGCGGTTTGCGGGTTCATCCATCGATGGTAGCGCGGCGCTGGTTACGGCAGGCGGCGGCGCCGGTCAGGCTTGCGGATCGGCCCTTCGCCGCATCACGGGGTAAATCCTTCACCGTACACTCGGCGCTTCACTCATCGACCGGAGCAGCGCATGGACATCCTCGCCACCATCGTCATCGGCTTCCTCGTCGGTCTGCTGGCCCGGTTCCTGAAACCCGGCAACGACCGCATGGGCATCATCCTCACCACGCTGCTCGGCATCGCGGGATCGCTGGCGGCGACTTACGTGGGTCAGGCGCTTGGCTGGTATTCCGCCGGTGAACCCGCGGGATTCATCGGCGCGCTGCTGGGCGCGATCGTGCTGCTCTTCGTGGTGCAACTGGTCCGCAGGAAGCGGTAGCCGGGGACTGCATCACCGGTTCTTCGCGTTCCCGCGCGGTCTGACCCGCCGCGGAGGGACCTGCTCAGACCTTCCCGGGTCGCTTTGCGGCTGGCGACCCGCCGGGTTCAACCGGGAGTCGCCTGCCGTCGCGAGCGCGGTGAAACCCGGGCAGGAGTCCCCAGGGTCTTCCGAAGCTGGCTACTTCGCCGCGACGAACCGGTCCCCGTCCCACCTGAGCTCTCCCTTCGACTGACCGTAAGGGTCGAACACTTCCAGCGCCTTGCCAGCGGCCACCGGCACGTATTGATGGTCTGCGAGATAGTCATCGATCAGTTCACAGCCGACCCGTTCCCAGCCCTTCGCGTCGGCGCGCCAGATGCCCTGCTCATCGTCGTTCACGCCCATGGTGAGCACCGCCACGACGGTGCGACCGGAGCTGTCACGAAACGTGCCGATCCGGTAGCCATCCGCATCCGCGCGATGTTCCAGCGTCGCCATCCGGCGCTCGATGCCGAGAAAGCCCGTGCCCGGATCCAGCTGCTCGAGCCGTTCGCCGCCGGCGAGTATTTCCTCGCGCCGCGCCGCGCTCATGCCGACGATGCCTTCCGGCAACTCGCGAAAAACCGCGGCAGGATCCTGCGATTGCGACGGAGCCTGCGCCACGTCGAATCGCTTCGGCGCACAGAACGCCTGCTGGCGTTCGAGCGGCGCGTTCGCGGCCGCGGCGATGCCACCCTGTGCCGTCAACGAGCATTCCTGGCCCGGCCTGCCGGCAAGATCCATGATGTCCGGAGGCTGCGTGCTGTAACACGGTCCGGTAGTGGCTGTGGCGACGATCTGCACGCGCCAGCCCTCTGCGTTGGGAGCGATGACGAATTTCGCCGCTCCTCCGGGCGTATCCTCAGCCATCGAGACCGACAGGGTTCCATCCGCGGCTCGCTCCCATGTCGACGTCGCATCGCCTTCGCTGGCGACGTAGCGGCAGATGATCGAACGATCGGCCGGGTTGCTGCTGGCGTATTCGAACGCCCGCGGATCGGTGCCGTTGAAGTCGATCGCCATGCGAATGCCGTTGGCGCCCATGCAGTCCATGCGATTCGCGTCGGGCGCGACGGCGACCGCGGCGGGCGCGGGGCTCGCCGGGGATGCATCCGCAGTGGTTGCGGCGACGGGAGCGGGCTCGGGGTCCCGCGAGCAGCCGAGGGCCATGGCGCACGCCAAGGTCAGCAGGCTGAGGCGCAAGGCGCCAACTCGGCGGTGATTTTGCTCGGACAGGCGCATGCGGATTCTCCAGATGGGACGTGCACGGGCGGAGGGTGCCCAGGCAGCAGTCGAAAGTCGGATGTCGATCGCGGGATCGCGCCAGCGCAAACCCATCGCCCAGTATGGCAAACCGGATGTTGGTTCCCGGTTAAGACCGCAAGTCCCGGGTCTTCGGCAGAAGCTGACCCGGGCAACGGCAGCTGTCCCGCGCCAAACTCACGCGTATCGCCGCCGGAGGTCGTGCCAGAATCCCCGGATGCGAATTCCCCGTGTGATGGTGCCAGCCGTCCTGCGCGAGGGTGCCGAACAGGACCTGCCGGCCGGAGCAGCCGATCACCTGGTACGCGTGCTGCGGGTGGCGGTGGGTCGTCCGCTTCGCGTATTCGATGGCCGGGGCGCCGAGTTCGATGCCACGTTGATCGAAGCGGGGAAGCACCGCGCGCGCGTGACGCTTCTCTCCGCGGTGGATGCACCGCCTCCCTCGACGCTCCGGATCACGCTCGCGCAGTCGCTCGCCCGCGGAGAAAAGATGGATCTCATCCTGCAGAAGGCGACAGAGCTGGGCGTCGCGGCCATCCAGCCCCTGCGAACCGAGCGCACGGAGGTGCGCCTGGGAGAGGAGCGCAGCGAACGCCGCATGGCGCACTGGAGAGGCGTCATCATCGGTGCATGCGAGCAATGCGGCCGCGCTGACCTCCCGGTCCTGGCGCCGCCACTTGCCCTGCCCGACTGGCTCGCGGGAATGGTGGACGCGCCGCCGGAAGCCGGTGAGCTGCGAGCTTTCCTCGATCCGGCCTCGCCCGATGGAATCGGCGCGCACCGGTCGGCAGCCGCTGCACTGGTCATCGCGGTCGGCCCCGAAGGCGGCTTCGCCGACCGCGAGCTGGCCGCTTTCGCACACGCGCGGTTCCAGGCATGGCGCGTGGGGCCTCGGGTCCTTCGCACGGAGACCGCCGGCCTCGCGATCATTGCCATCGCGCAGTCCCGCTGGGGTGACCTGCGGTGAGCGAGGATAGAATCCCACGTCGCTGCAGGACTTCCACCGCATGCCCGAACGCTTGCTGATTCGCTATGCCGGCCCGCTCGC
>JBGTIG010000248.1:0-4615 GCA_041745755.1 Lysobacterales bacterium | reverse complement strand
CACGCGCGAGAGTCGCGCCGATGCCTGGTTCGACCGCACTGCGTCGCGCTTGTTCTGGGGCGTTTACCGGCGCTTCGTGCAGCGCGAGATTCCGCCCGGCGGAGTGGACGTGTTCGGCTGCAACCGCGCGTTCCGCGATCACCTGCTGACGCTGGAACCCAGCAACACTTCGCTGGTTGGCCAGCTGGTGTGGCTCGGCTTTCGCCGCCGCACCGTGCCGTATGCGCGCGTTGCCCGCCGGCACGGCAAGAGTGCATGGTCCTTCCGGCGCAAGCTCGACTACCTGCTCGACAGCGTGTTCGCGTTCACCGACTTTCCGATCCGCGCGCTGCTGTTCACCGGGGCGCTCGGTCTCTTCATCTCGGCAGTGGTCGGGCTGGTCGTGCTGATCGCGCGCATCGAGGGCACGCTGGATGTGCCGGGGTACGCGGCCACCGTCCTCTTGATCCTCTTCTTCGCCGCGCTCAACCTGTTCGGGCTTGGCATCGTCGGCTCCTATGCCTACCGTGCCTTCGAGAACAGCAAGGGCCGCCCGGCGGCGCTGGTGATGACGCATTCGCATTTCGAGGGAACGGGGGCGCGATGAGGGACGAGTCGGAAAAAAGCCATGCCACGGGAACCACGTCCCGACACGCGCGCGAGGATGTGTTCGTGCACGCGCAAGGGCTCTGCGAATCGACGACGGTAGGCCAGGGGACACGCGTCTGGGCGTTCGCGCATGTGCTTGCAGGCGCGCGCATCGGCCGGGACTGCAACATCTGCGACCAGGTATTCGTCGAGAATGACGTCGTCGTGGGTGACCGCGTCACGCTCAAGTGCGGCGTCCAGCTCTGGGACGGCATTACGCTCGAGGACGACGTTTTCGTCGGGCCCAACGCGACCTTTACCAACGACGCGTTTCCGCGCAGCAGGGCGTATCCCGAAGCGTTCGCCCGTACCCGTGTGGAGCGCGGGGCCTCCATCGGCGCCAATGCCACCATCCTGCCGGGACTCACCATCGGCGCGGGCGCAATGATCGGCGCGGGCGCGGTGGTGCTGCGCTCGGTGCCGCCGCACGCGATCGTGGTCGGGAACCCCGGACGTATCGTCGGCTACGTGGATGCGACGCGTGACCTGCGGGCGCCGCCGGTTGCGGTGCACGATCCGCGCGCATCGCCGGTCGTTGCCAGCAGCGTCGCCGGCGTGTCACTGCATCGCCTGCCGCGCATCGAGGACCTGCGCGGAAACCTGAGCGTCGGGGAGTTCGGCAGCAGCGTGCCGTTTCCGGTCAAGCGCTACTTCCTGGTGTTCGAGGTGCCGAGCCGCGAGGTGCGCGGCGAACACGCGCATCGCAACTGCCACCAGTTCCTGATCTGTACCCACGGCAGCGTCGCGGTGGTGGCGGACGACGGTCGCGCGCGCGAGGAATTCCTGCTCGACGATCCGAGCATGGGCCTGCATCTCCCCCCCATGACCTGGGGCGTGCAGTACAAGTATTCCGCCGACGCCGTACTGCTGGTGTTCGCCTCCGAGCACTACGACGCCGGCGACTATATCCGCGACTACAGTGAGTTCCTGGATCTCGTCGGGAGTGCTGGATGAGGGCGGACGCACGGGTCGGAGAATCCGATTCCGGCCCGTCACCGCCTGTACCGTCCACGCGAGGATCCCGCGGCGCGTTCCTCCGTTTCGTGGTCGTGGGCGCGCTCAATACGCTGCTGACCTACGCGCTCTACTTCGTGCTGTTCGAAGCAATGAACGTGCACTTCCAGGTCGCGTACGCCATCGCCTACGTGTCAGGCGTGCTGCTCCAGTTCGTGCTGCACAGCCGGTACGTGTTCCGGGTTCCGCTGCGCTGGGGCAACCTGGCGGGCTATCCGCCCATTCACCTCGTGCTGTACGGATTCGGTGCATTGCTGCTGTGGTTGCTGGTGGCGGGATTCGAGTTCGAGGCGCGCTCCGCGCCGCTCTGGGTCATCGCGCTGAGCGTGCCGCTATCGTTCTTCCTCACGCGCCGTTGGCTGACGCGGAGCGAGCGCGGAGGCGTGCTGGCGCTGCGTCTCTCCGAGATCGTGCTCGCGCTCGGCGCCGCCACTTTCGCGGGCGTTTACGTGCTCACGAGCACCTCCTACATCGTCGCGTACAGCTGGCGTCAATTGCTGTTCGATCAGGTGAAGCAGTATCTGCCCCTGCTCGAAGGCGAATTCCCGGCCAATCTGCTGGTGCAGGAGAACGGTCACCGTCCGATCTTTCCCAATCTCGTGCGCTATGCGGATATCGCGTGGGGGCACGCGGACCAGTCGATTCCGATCTTCACGGCCCTGGCGTTCTCGCTGGCATCTCTGCTGCTGATCGTGGTGGCCGCCGCGCGCACGCGGGTACTTTCGCTGGCGGAGCGCGGCGCAGTGATCCTCCTCGGCGCAATCGCGCTGTTCTGGCTCGGAAACGCGCGCATGCTCCTGCACGCGAACGAAGCGATCCAGGTGTCTCTGACGACGTTCGCGGTGGTGGCCATGGGCTTTTGCGCGTGGCAGGCACGCAGGTCTCGCGCCTGGGGATCAGAGGCCACCGGAACGAGTGGGTCGGGGTCCGCAGCAACGCCTGTGCCTTCGTTGCCGCACGAACTCTCCTGGATGCTGCTCGCTTCGATGCTGGCCTTCGTCGCCACGTTCTCGTTCGGCTCGGGCATCGCCGCGTTCCCCGCGTTGCTGGTGCTGGCGATCATGCAGCGCGCGTCCCTCCGGGCGATCGCGCTGGCGGCATCGATCATGATCGCAACGCTTGTGCTCTATCTCTTCGTGCTGCCCGGCGACGACGGGGTGCGCGCTTCGCTTGCCGTGCGACCCCTCGATTCGCTGGTCGTCGCCGCGCGGTGGCTCTCCGCTCCCTTCGTCAACGGCTGGCTGGGTCTGTCTGAACCCGAGATCGGTGCGTGGATTCGTGGCAGCCTGGCCGCGCACGGGATCGGGGGATGGCTGGTTGGCACTGCGGATGCGATGGCTTCGCGCTCAGGAACCGCGGCGTTCGTGCGCGGCGCCGGCACCGTCATCGGGCTGGGTGGACTCGCCGCGGTGGCGTGGCTCACCTTCAGGCGACTTCGCCGGCCGCGGGCACTCGGGGCACTCGAGGCGCTGGCGTTCGCGCTCGCCTTGTTCGGCGCCGCCACTGGGCTGCTTATCGGTCTCGCGCGGCTCACCTATTTCGACGTGCATCCCGGACAGATACTCGCCGATCGCTATGGCGTGTGGCCGTGCCTGCTCTGGCTCGGCCTCGGCATCCTGGTGATACTGAGGGGGTCGGGCGGAATTCGCACCCCCTGGTTCCGGCTGTCGCTGCCGGTACTCGCACTGCTTGCAGGCGTCATGGCCTGGCCTTCGCACCTCGGTTATCGCGACTGGGGCATGGCCGTGTACCGCAAAGCGGAACGGGGCGCCGCGGCGATAGCGGGCGGTCTCAGGGATCCGGATTACTCGCCGTCCGGCCACTTGGCGCCTCTGCACGTTGAATTGCGCGTCATCGACCTGCTGCGAGAGAAGCGCCTGGCAATGTTTATTCCGCGAAGTCCCGGGTGGGTCGGTCGGATCCTGCCGCTGGAAGTCGCACCCGCGCCGGATCCGGAACCGGCCACCGTGCTGCCGGAACCGATGCAGTGGCTGAAGGGCCATCGCGCCCTCGCGTTCTCGGGATGGGTCGTGGACAAGCACGTGCGCCGGCGCTACGAAGAACTGGTGGTGCTCGACTCCGCACGTCGCATCGTCGGCATCGCCCGGTGGAGCATGGATCCCCGCCCCATCGCGCCCGGCCTCCTTATGCATCCCAGGTGGCACGGCTTCGACGGCTACGCGCGCGTTCCGCGCGATTGCGCGCCGCTGTTGCTCGCCGGTATCGGTGGGGACGTGGCGACGCCGCTCGCGAAATTCGATCCCTGCGCCGGAGGCACCCGATGAGTGCGCATGGTCTTGCCTGGAACCTCGTCACCGATTGACTGACGGGGAGGGGGCGTGTGGTGCGCGGAGCTCCGCACCTACGCGGTTCTGTGCGCGCCTTCGGTGCATTCGAGCGCGCGTGCATGGTGTCCGATGTGGTCGCCGATGAAGCTCGCGATGAAGTAGTAGCTGTGGTCGTAGCCGGCCCGCATGCGTAGCGTCAGGGGATGGCCGGCTTCCGCGCACGCGGACTCCAGCAGTTCGGGCCTCAGCTGGCTCGTGAGGAATTCGTCGGCGTCGCCCTGGTCGACCAGCAGTTCGAGGCGCTCATGCCCGCGCGCACCGCGCACCAGTTCGCTCGCGTCCCACTCGCGCCAGGCAGCGCGATCGGGCCCGATATACGCGGTGAACGCCTTTTCTCCCCACGGCACGCGACTGGGCGCGACGATCGGCGCGAACGCCGACACGCTGCGGTAGCGGCCCGGATTTCGCAGCGCGATGACGAGGGCGCCGTGTCCCCCCATCGAGTGGCCACTGATTGAGCGAACCTCGGATGCGTTGAAGTTCGTTTCAACGAGGCGCGGCAACTCGTCGACGACGTAGTCGTACATGCGGTAGTGCGTGGCGAAGGGCGCCTCGGTGGCATTGACGTAGAAGCCGGCGCCGAGTCCGAGATCGTAGCCATCGCCGTCGGCGACACCCTCGCCGCG
>JBGTIG010000247.1:0-3472 GCA_041745755.1 Lysobacterales bacterium | reverse complement strand
GGCAGGAGCGACTTGGCGAGCGCACGACGTGCGAGCCTAGTCGCCTCGGCAAGGTCACCCCACAATCAATCGCAGCCACGATCGCGCGCGTCGGCGAAACCCATAGCAGGCGCTCTTTCGCAACGTGCCATTCATGGTTCGACCCTTCGTCAGGCTCAGGGCTCACCACGAACGGTGGGAATTCTTCGCAATGTGCCGTTCATGGTTCGACACGCTCACCACGAACGGTGGGAATACTTCCCAGCGTGCCGTTCATGGTTCGACCCTTCGTAAGGCTCAGGGTTTACCACGAACGGTGGGAATAGTTCGCAGCGTGCCGGTCATGGCTCGACCCTTCGCCAGGCTCAGGTATCACCACGAACGGCGTGAAAACGTCGCGTGGACTTCGCGCAAGCCCACGCCGGTATGCCCCCTGCCACCCGCTCACCGTTCCAGGATCGCCACCACCCCCATCCCGCCCGCCGTGCAGATGGAAATGAGCCCGCGCCCGCTGCCCTTCTGCTCCAGCAGCTTGGCAAGCGTCGCGACGATGCGCGCGCCGGTCGCGGCGAAGGGATGCCCGACCGCCAGGCTCGATCCATTGACGTTGAGCCTGGATTCGTCGATGGATCCCAGCGCCTCCGGGAGCCCCAGGCGCTCGCGGCAATAGTCCGGCGATTCCCAGGCGCGCAGTGTGCACAGCACCTGCGCCGCGAACGCCTCGTGGATCTCGTAGAAATCGAAATCCTGCAATGAGAGTCCCGCGTTCGCGAGCATTTCAGCAACGGCCACCGTGGGCGCCATGAGCAATCCCTCGCCACCGACGAAGTCGACCGCGGCCACGCGCGCGTGCGTCAACCAGGCTTGCGCGCGCAGGCCTCGCGCCGCCGCCCAGTCGTCGCTCGCCAGCAGCACCGCCGCTGCACCGTCGGTCAGCGGAGTGGAATTGCCGGCGGTCAGCGTGCCCTTGCCCGAGTGCCTGTCGAACGCGGGTTTGAGCGTCGCCAGTTTTTCCAGCGTGGTGTCGCTGCGAAGGTTGTTGTCGCGGGTCACGTCCCGGAGCGGCGTCACCAGGTCGTCGAAGAAACCGGCGCGCCAGGCCGCCGCGGCCTTCTGGTGGGACGCGAGGGCAAGCCGGTCCTGATCCTCGCGCGCAATGCGCCAGGTGCGCGCCATCTGCTCGCAGTGCTCGCCCATGCTCTTGCCGGTGCGCGGTTCCGACACGCCAGGCAGGCTCGGTTTCAGTTCGCCGAGAGAAAAGCCGCGCCACGCGCCGAGCTTCCGGCTGAAGGTCTTGCCGCGGTTGGTATCGAGCACGCGTCTGCGCAACTTCGCACCGTAGACGATCGGCACGTCGCTGGTGGTGTCGGATCCACCCGCGATACCGGCGTCGATCTGGCCGAGCGCGATCTTGTTGGCGACGTCGATCGTGGTGTCGAGACTGGTGCCGCAGGCGCGCTGCATGGTGAGGCCCGGCGTCAACGGCGACAGCCCCGAAGACAGCGCGACCTCCCTGCCGAGGTTCCAGTCGGAACTGTGCTTGATCACCGCACCCAGCGCGACTTCTCCAAGTTGCGCGCCCGGTAGATCGAAGCGTTCGACCAGCGCCGCGACCGCCTGCAACGACAACTCGTAGTTGCCGAGACCGACGTAGGCCGTGTTGCTGCGGCAGAAGGGGATACGCGATCCACCGAGGACGGCGACGCGGCGGGTGACGGTGGCGGTCATGGGGAACCTGCGCGGACGGCGGCGCGCCAGTCTATCCCCGTCGCGGCGGGCGCTGCTTGATCGTGCAGGCGCCGGCACGTCCCGACCGCGTGCAGGACCGGGGGATCGTGGGCTGCCTGCTCAAGGACCGACAGCAGGAAGCCGGGCAATGACCCGGCTTCCGCGTACGACGCTTTTGCCGCGTGTCAGCGGCAGGCCTAGGGCTCCTGGCCGAACGTCGGCCGCCAGACCTCGTCTTCCTCGAAGCCGCTGTGGCCGATGAGTTCGAACGCGGCGTCAGGGCAATAGCCGAAGTTGACCTCGCCCGCGATGTAGTCGGGAACCGGAGGCAGCAGCGAGGTGTAGCAGATCCGCCGCACGGAAGGGCTGTTGGTGCAGGAGTAGCTCACCGTCTGCTCCCGCGTGTCGAAATCGAAATCGAGGGCGGTGCAGGATTGTGCCGGAGCACCGGCAAACGGAATCCAGGTGGACGTGATGTCGGTGACGGTATTCGACTTGCAGGCGACAGTCAGGCGCTGCAGCGTCGAGTTGTAGGACAGGGGCGCTGCGGGCACGCAGGCGAACTGCGCCACACCGCACTGGAACCGCATCTTGAAATCGGTGAGGGAGAACCGGACGTTGGTCGCCACCGAACAGGTGGCGGGAACCGGCTGCCACCCGAGGTGCCCGACCACCGAGATGGCGTGGGTGGGTGCGGACGCGAACGCGAAACCGAGAAGAAGCGCGAGGCCGGAGAACCATCGGATGCCGCTATTCATCGGGGAGTCACTCCAGCAAAGTCGCGTAGTTGCAGGCAGTATAGGGACTTTCCGCCGTGCCTGTCCAAGCGCTGGAACCCCGATTGTTGCGCCGCATCACAGAAGTTCACCCTCTCTTCACGTCACATTCCGGCCACTTTCGGGGGCGCCGAGGGTCGCGCGGTTGCCCACCTGCTCGAACACGCAGTAGTGCGCGTCGACCATCCCCTGCGCGAGGTAGGTGCGCTGCGCGCCGCTGTTGCCCCGCTCCACGTAGAGCCTGAGCCCGATCACCTCCGCGTCCGACCGGGCGAGTTCGAGCACATGGGCGTGCAGCGTCCGATACACGTTCGTGCGGCGCTGATCGGGCAGCACGTAGACACTCTGTATCCACCACCAGAAGCCCGCGCGCCAGTCGCTCCACTCCTGCGTCAGCATGAGACAGCCGACCACCGCGGCGCCGCGTTCCGCCACGAAATATCGCGCCCGGGAAGGATCCGCGAGCCCCTTCCCGACGCCGGTCCTGAGTGTTTCGGAGTCGAGTTCGCGCCCTTCGGTCTCGAGCGCCATGGCAGCGTTGAACGCGCAGAGCGCATCGATATCCGCACTGTTCGCGGGTCGGACATGCACGGGAGGCGGCGCTCTGCGCGAACTCATTTGCCGGGCCGGCGACGGGAGCTGCCGAGCTTGCGGGTGATGGTGTTGCGTCCAAGGCCGAGCCGACGGGCGGCCGATTGGCGATGACCGCAGGTCACCTCCAGGGCCGCGTCCAGCAGGGCCTGGTCGAACAGCAGCCTGGCATCGGCATAGAGCGGCGGATGGCCGTGCGTCAGCGCATGCACGGCCCATTGGCGCAGGGAAAGGGTCCAGTTGCCGTCCGCGACGTCGCCGCCCCCGGCGCCGGCGGTGAGCGGATTTCGGAGTGGCCAGTCGGGCAGGTCGCCGGGCAGCACCTCGCGGCCGGGTGCGAGCACCGCCAGTCGACGGCAAAGGTTCTCGAGCTCGCGCACGTTGCCGGGCCACGCGTG
>JBGTIG010000246.1:0-3344 GCA_041745755.1 Lysobacterales bacterium | reverse complement strand
GGCACCCGCAGAGGCGAGCGGCGTGGGCAGCCGCCTCAAGGACTGGATGTTCGGAACGTCCAGGCGCCAGGGAGCGATCGAGACGATGGCGAAGCAGACGGCACGCACGGTCGGCAGCCAGCTTGGACGCCAGATCCTGCGTGGGATCCTCGGCGGTCGTCGTCGCTGAATCGCGCGCATCCCGGTGATCGATCCGTTGCCCCATTCCGCCTTTCCACGCAAGGGTGCGCAGCTCAGCATACGAGCCGTCACAACGTCGATGGCGCCGTGACGGCGGGCGACAATCGCTGGGCGCGCGCGTGGGCGGCGCTGCGAGGCGGACCGTCGCGCGATCGTTCGCTGCCGGCAACGCCTTCGAAACCTGTCGACGCGAATCGGGCGTTCATGCGCGATATCGAGCTCGCGATCGCAGGCGGCCGCGGGCCGGAAGCCGCGTCGACATTGCGGCAGCACCTCCGGGACCATCCCGACGCCACGCACGCTTTGCACCAGCGCTATCGCCGCCTGCTGGAGCAGATAGGCGACGTGGCGGGGCTCGCGGTGCATACGCAAGTCTTTGTCCCGCGATTGCTTGCCGAGAACCGCGAGCGCGACGCCTTGCAGGTGTTGCGCGGCATGCTGCAACGCGACGCCATGTTCCGAGTGGAAAACGCCGACCAGCGTGTACAACTGGTGCGTGCGGCCATGGCCGCGGGCCTGCCCGATGCAGCCATGGCGCAGGCTGCGGATTTCCACCTGTCTCATCCGCGACACGCGGCGGTGCCCGAACTGGCGCTGCTGGGAGCCCGACTGTTGATTGATCGCGACTCCAACACGCACGCCGCGCGGGAGCTCCTGCACTTTGCCGGCGAAAACTTTCCCGACGATCCGAGGCAGCAGGAAATCCTCCTCAAGCTTGAGCAGATCGGCGTGCTCGAGGAGACGCTTTCGCCACCCGGCGCACCCGGGCGGTGAGCCGCCGGCCACCGCCGCAGCCCGCATCCACGGCGATGATCACGCGTGCCGGATTCGAGTGCCTGCGCGCGGAGCTCGACGATCTCTGGCGTGTACGACGTCCCGAGGTCGTACGCGCCCTGAGCGCTGCGGCTGCCGAAGGCGACCGCTCCGAGAACGCCGAATACCTCTATCGAAAGAAGCAGCTCTACGCCATCGATCGGCGCGTGCGCTTCCTCGGCAAGCGCATCCCGGCGCTGCGCGTCGTGGAGACACGGCCCACCGATCCCGAGGCGATCTTTTTCGGCGCCACGGTCACGGTCAGGCGCCTCGACACCCGGGATGAGCCCGTCTACCGGCTGGTCGGTCCCGACGAGACGGATGCGCCGCTGGGACGCATCAGCATCGACTCTCCGCTGGCCCGCGCGCTGCTGAAACGCCGCGCAGGCGACACGGTCACCGCCGAGCTTCCGGCTGGACCCGTCGCATTCGAAGTCCTCGCCGTGGCGTACCACTCCTGATCCCCCGCAGACGCATATCCCATCAGCGATAGCCGGCGGCCTGCAGCTCGAAGAGTTCGGCGTAGCGGCCGCGTTGCCCGATCAGTTCGGCGTGCGTACCGGAGGCTTCGATGCGGCCATTGGCGAGCACGAGGATGCGGTCGGCCATGCGCACGCTCGAGAAGCGATGCGATATCAGCACGGCTGTCCGCCCCGTGGAGAGTTCGCGGAAACGCTGGAATACCTCGAATTCGGCGCGCGCATCGAGCGCAGCGGTCGGCTCGTCGAGGATCATCACCTGCGCCTCGCGCATGTACGCGCGGGCGATGGCGATCTTCTGCCACTCGCCGCCGGAAAGATCGACACCATTGCGGAAGCGGCGACCGATGACCTGATCGAAACCCATGGGCAGTCCCGCGACGACGCGATCCGCGGCCGCGCTTCGCGCGGCGCGTTCGATGCGCTCGCGGTCGTCCAGCGCCTCGATCGCCCCCACCCCGATGTTCTCGGCCGCGGTCAGGTGATAGCGCACGAAATCCTGGAATACCACTCCGATGTTGGCGCGCACGTCGTCGAGGTCGTAATCACGGAGATCGCGGCCATCGAGCAGGATGCGTCCTTCGTCGGGCTCGTAGAGTCGCGCCAGCAATTTCACCAGCGTGGTCTTGCCCGCGCCATTTTCGCCCACCAGCGCGAGCACTTCGCGTGCCCGCAGCTCGAAGTCGACACCGCGCAGTACCCAGCTCTCGACACCCGGATAGCGGAACCCGACGTTCTCGAACACGAAGCCGCGCATGAGCGGGCGGGGCACCCGGGCGGCGTCCGGCTTCGAGACGATTTCGGGCTCGATCTCGAAGAAGGAGTAGAGGTCGTCCAGGTACAACGCCTGCCCCGCCACCTGCGAGAACCCGATCAGCAGTCCCTCGAGCAGCTGACGCAGTCGCAGGAAGCTGCCGGCAAGAAATGTAAGGTCCCCGATCGAGAAGTCGCCGCTCACCGTGCGCCAGGCGATGTACGCATACGCAGCGTAGTAGCCGAGACTGCCAAGCGCAGCCAGCAGCGTGCCCCACAGCGCACGCCGCCGCGCGAGCCGCCGGTTCGCCTTGAAGAACTTGTCGGCGAGCAGTCGATAGCGCGCGATGAAGAACCGGTGCAGCCCGAAGATCTTGACTTCCTTCGCGGTCTCGACGCTCGCGCCCGTCTGGCGCAGGTATTCGAGCTGGCGGCGCTCCGGTGTCCACTGGAAATTGAGCGTGTAGCCCAGTGCGTTGAAATGCGCCTCGCCCACGAACGCGGGAACCAGCGCCAGCAGCAGCAGGGCGATCAGCCACGGCGCGTAGAAGATGAGGCCCGCGGCCAGGCTGATGACCGTGATTGCGTCCTGTACCTGACCGAACAACTGGCTCATCAGGTTCATGCGGCCCATCGTCTGTCGGCGAGCGCGATCGAGCTTGTCCTGCTGCTCCGGATTCTCGAAGTCCTCGAGATCGAGCGTCGCCGCGTGTTCCATCAGGCGCACGCTGCTGGCGTTGGTGAAGAGTTCGGAAAGCAGTGCATCGGCGTAGCCGACCGCGCGGCCGAGCAGGTCGGCGGCGATCGCGAGCGCGAGTTCCATCGCGAGCAGCGTGGCGAGGGGATCGAGTGCGCCGCTTCGCCAGGCGCCGAGCGCCGACGCGAAGCCCGCGTCGAGCGCGAGCAGGCGCACCACCTCGTCGATGATGAGTTTGCCGATGTACAGCACGGCCAAGGGCAGCAGCGCACGCACCAGGCGCAGTCCAAGGCTGGCCAGGGTCAACGCACGCGAGGTTTGCCAGATCTGTCGGAGGAACGGCGGCAGGTTGCGCAGCGCGCCGATGCGCTCGCGCAGCGACGGATCGGCGCGGCGATGGCGCATGTCGGGCGTAGGCGCCG
>JBGTIG010000245.1:0-9656 GCA_041745755.1 Lysobacterales bacterium | reverse complement strand
GATGCCAAGCCGTGCCAGCACCGCCGCGGTGAGGTCCGCCTCGGAGTGGTCCAGCGGCAGTTTGATGTCGGTCAGTCTCAGCATGCCGCGGAAATTCCGGGGATCAGGCGCAAGGTGCGCCCAGGTGCCGGCATTTTAGGGACGCAGGAGAACGGCGTTCGGCCGGGTCGCGGTTTCGCCTTGTTGCGAGCCGAACCGCGGAAACCGGGTCAGAGCCAATTCCGCAGGTCGGTTGCCGGCGGTGGGTTCGGGCTGAACTCCTGCCTGACGGCGAGGCGATGTCGCAGTCGGAACGAACAGATGGTGAGTCAAGATCCGCGCATACTTCGCCAGCCCGACTCGACCCCGCCGACAATCCGCAGCGCGTCATCCAGCGCGGCAATGATCGGAAGCCCTGGCTATGACCCGCTTCCGTTGGGGCTGCGACCTTTTTGTCGCGCGACGCATCCTTTCACTTTTGCAGTCGTTTCGCGGGAGCCATCCGTGGCTGACCTGGGCTGCTCCTACCCTGCGGACGCAGAATTTCGATGAAGACCTGCACGTACGCCGCCATGATCTTCTGCCTGGTCGCGGGCACGGCAGTGGCTCGAACCTCGGCGCCTCCGGCGCAGTATCGGGTGGAATTGCGCTCCGCCGACGCGACTCGCGTCGTCGTCCACGCGACGCTGCCGAGCGACGGCGCCGTGTTGAGCATGGCGACCTCGAGACCGGGGGATGTGCCCGAGCTCGCGGATGCGGGGTGGCCGGCGCTGGTGCGGAAGCTGCGCGTCGCCGATGAGTCCGGCAACGCACTCGTCGCAATGCGTAACGGTGCTTCGGGCTGGACGCTCGCACGACCGTTCACGGGTACTCTCAGTTTGGACTACGAAATCGACTACGCGCCGCTCGCGCAGCGTGGCTGGCCGGCGCCGCGAGAGGCCGCGTTCCGCGACGAGGATCACCTGACCGTCGTCGGGCGGTCGCTCTTCATCACCACCCCGCAGCAAACCGGCAGCGAGGTACGCTTCGAACTACCGGACGCATGGCATGTCGTCACGCCCTGGCCCGCATCGGATCGCGATGGTGCGGCTGCCGCAGGCTCCATCGACGACCTCGTCGAGAACCTGATCGCGTTTTCGCGCTTCGCTCCGGCGCTGGTGACATCGCGTGACTTCAAGGTCAATGTTGTCGCGCTGGGTCACTGGCGGCCGATGCTCGACGACGTGCAGCGAACACTCGGCGCCCTTCTGGGACCACTGGTGTCGCTGATCGGCGACTCGACGGGCGGCAACTACCTCGTTGTGCTGCTGCCGCCACTGGAACGGGGAGGCGAGTCCTTCCGCGCGAGTTTCGCCATGACGCTCGACGAGGCGCCTTCGCGCACGAACCTGGCCGCGTGGGCTGGCACGATTGCGCACGAGATCTTCCACTACTGGAACGGGTGGAGATTGCGTGGGGCCGACTACCCGAGCTCACAATGGTTCCAGGAAGGGTTCACGGAATACGCCGCGAATCTCGCGCTGGTGTCGAGTGGCCTCATCGGTCCCGACGAATTTCGCGCGACGTTGGCGCGCCACATCGGTAACTACGACAAGCTTGCAACGCCGCTCGATGCGCCCGGCTCGAGCAAGGGACCTCCGCTCTACAGCGGCGGGGCGCTGGTGGCGTTTACGTGGGACACGATGATTCGCGAGGCCTCTGGCGATGAACGCGATTTGGGCGACTTCCTGCGTGCGCTCTGGCGCGGCACCGACGGCGGCGCTCGCCCCTACGCATGGAGTGACCTCCAGGCCGCGCTCGAGGCCGCCGCCAGCGCCGATTGGGCAGGATTCGAACGCCGGCACATCCACGGCAGCGAGCCGCTGCCGCTGGCCGATGCGCTGCATCGCGTGGGTCTTCGTCTCGCGACCGATTCGGCTGATGGGCCGCGCGTCGAGATTGATGGCGAGGCTTCGGCGCTGGCCAATGCGCGTGGACGCGCGCTCGCGGGCAAGCGGGAGTCGCCATCGAAGGTCGCGCCGCAGTGACGGCTTTCGATGCCGCAGAAGCGGCACCCCCGCCTTGATCGCGCGACGTCTCCGGTGCAATCGGCTGGGGATCCGGGAGGGGTCTCCGGATACGGGCTTAATGGTGTCGCCATTAACGCTGCACGCCGCGCCGTGTCGTCAGGTACACGGCGAAGCTCCCCAGCCAGTGTCCGCCTTCGTAGTGTTCACCGGTGACCGATTCCAGGCCCGCGTCCCGATGCGCGTCCGCCGCGGCGCGAATGGCGGCGAGACCGGGCTCTTTCGGGGGCAGCGCCGATGCGACCCCGTCGAGCATCCACGCGCGGCTGAGGTTGAGGCCGTCTAGATGGGCGAGCTTGGGATCGCTCGGGTCCGTCACGACCTCGGGTTTCAGCGACATGCCTGACGGCATGAATGCGTACAGCCAGGTCGCGAACTCGTCAGGTGGCAACACGCGTCGCACGACGTCCGCCTCGGCGATGCACGGCGACAGGAAGTCCTCGCCCGAAGGTTCGTACGCGAGCGGGCAGTTCCTGTCGCGAACGAAGAATCGGCGCACGGCGTCGCGCGCGAGCGTGCGCAGCGCTTCGTCGCGTGTGGAATCGATGATGAGGCCGAGGGCGAACGCGGACTGGCTGTGTTCGCCGGAACGCACCGGATGGGACAACTTCGGCAGCCACGCCTTCAGCCGTTCGTTCGCGGCCTCCTCGAGCGGACCGAGGCTGGACGACAACTCGCGAGCCAGCGGGTCGTCCCATTCCCGCAGCTCCGCTGCAAGCTGCACGAGCCAGGCGAGGCCGTAGGGTCGCTCGAAGCTGGTGCGGCCGGCGCCGCCGAGGTACTCGGCTTCTTTCGCGATGTGTGCGGCGGTGATGCTGCTGGCGAGGGCCTGCCGCGCCTGCGGCGTGAAAGAAGCATCGGGAAACGTCCGCGCCAGGCGCGCCAGCAACCAGTGCCCGTGCACGGAAGAGTGCCAGTCGTAGCAGCCGTAGAATGCCGGCGTCAGTTCGCGCGGCGGCGCGACGTCGTCGTCTCCGCTGAGCACGTGCGAGATCTTGTTCGGATATTCCTTGTGCACGCAGGCCAGCGCGAGCGCGGCGAAGCGCGCGGCGGCGTGGGCGTCCACCGTCGCCTCGATGCGCACCACGGAGGTTTTCGTGGGCCTGGCCGACGCCGGGTTCGAAGCTTCTCCGCCGGTGCGGGCGATATCCCGCGCTGCACCCGCGATGACGGGAGCGGCAAGAAGCGCGATGGCGAGCACGAGGTAGCGCACGCGGCGAGCGTAGCATCACGCCCAAAGCGCAAGAACACGCTGCGGATCTGCATGGGTTTCGCTTCCGCGCGCGAGGCGCCGCGCCGGGGACGCACGCGGGCTCGCTGATTCCGCAAAGGTCACCAGCTGCGCGGGCGGGCGCGGCGGATGCGTTCGGGGGGCGGTTTGGCGGGTGGGGGCGGTGGCGCGCGGCCTGCGGGTTCATTGGGGAATGCTGTGGTTCCGGTGAGTGCTGCGAGGAGTTCGCGCGCGAACGCGACACGCGTAGCGCCGTCGTCCAGTACGCGTGTGATCCGGAGCTTGTCGGCGCCGTCGAGTGCGACGACGCCCGGATGCAACGACACCATGCGCAGGATGGCGACGCCATCAATGCTGGGCTTCGGCGAAAACACCACACGCCCGCCCTGACCACCGAGTTCGAGCTTGCGGATACCGAGCGCGGTGGCGGCGAGCTTGAGTTCGGTCACGGCAAAGAGGTGCCTGACTTGCGGCGGCAACAGGCCGAAGCGGTCGATCATCTCGACCATGAGCTCGCGCAGTACCTCGTTGGTGCCGGCGCTGGCGATCCGCTTGTACAGCGTAAGCCGCGCCTGCACATCGTGCAGGTAGTCCTCGGGAATGAGCGCCGGCGCATGCAGCTCCACGTCCGCGCCGTGGCGCTCGGAGGTGTCGAAATCGGGAATCCGCCCCTCACGCAGCGCGCGCACCGCGCGTTCGAGCATGTCGGTGTATAGGGAGAATCCCACTTCGTTGATCTGTCCCGACTGCTCCTCGCCGAGCAGCTCGCCAGCGCCACGGATCTCGAGATCGTGCGTCGCAAGCGCAAAGCCGGCGCCGAGCTCCTCCAGGGCGGCGATGGCCTCCAGGCGCTTCCCGGCATCGCCGGTCATCGCCCGGCGCTCGGGCACGACCAGATACGCGTACGCCCGATGATGCGAGCGGCCGACGCGACCGCGCAGCTGGTGCAGCTGCGCGAGGCCGAACCGATCCGCGCGGTCGATTACGATGGTGTTCGCGCTCGGAATGTCGATGCCGGACTCGATGATGGTCGTGCACACCAGTACATTGAAGCGCTGCCGGTAGAAATCGAGCATCACGTGCTCGAGCTCGCGCTCCGGCATCTGCCCGTGCGCGAAACGGATGCGCGCTTCCGGTACCAGTGTCGCCAGATCGCGCGTCACGCGTTCGATGCTGGTGACCTCGTTGTGCAGGAAATACACCTGGCCGCCGCGCGACAACTCGCGCTGGAAGGCTTCCCGCAGCAGCGCCGGATCCCATTGCGTGACGAAAGTCTGCACGGCCAGGCGATGCGCCGGTGGCGTCGCGATGATGGACAGGTCCCGCAGGCCCGCCATCGCCATGTTGAGGGTGCGGGGAATGGGCGTCGCCGTCAGGGTCAGCAGATGCACCTCGGCGCGCAGTTTCTTCAGCACCTCCTTCTGACGTACGCCGAAGCGCTGCTCTTCATCGACGATGACGAGTCCGAGATCCCTGAACCTGACGTCGGGCTGGAGCAGCTTGTGCGTGCCGATCAGGATGTCGATGCGGCCTTCGGCAAGGCGCGCGAGCAGTTCCTTCGATTCCTTCGCGGACTTGAACCGCGACAGCACCTCCACGCGCACCGGCCAGTCGGCGAAGCGGTCCGCGAAATTCTGAAAATGCTGCTGCGCTAGCAGAGTGGTGGGCACCAGCAGCGCGACCTGCTTGCCCGCCACCGCAGCGACGTACGCGGCACGCACCGCCACCTCCGTCTTGCCGAACCCCACGTCGCCGCACACGACGCGGTCCATGGGCTGCTCGCGCGCGAGGTCCGCGATGACCGCCTCGATTGCCGACTCCTGGTCTGCGGTCTCTTCGAAGGGGAAGCGCGCCGCGAAGGATTCGTACTCGGCACGATCGACGATGAGCGAGCGCCCCTCACGGGCCAGCCGGCGCGCCTGGATGTCGAGCAGTTCCGCAGCAACGTCGCGGATGCGGTCCGCGGCCTTGCGCTTTGCGCGTTCCCAGACCTCGCCACCGAGTGAATGCAGCGGGGCGAACTCCGGTGCCGCGCCGCTGTAGCGTCCCACCAGGTGCAACTGCGCGACCGGCACGTAGAGCTTGTCGCCTTTCGCGTATTCGATCGCGAGGAATTCGGCAGGCGTGCCACCTGCGTCGAGTGTCACCAGTCCCTGGTAACGGCCGACGCCGTGATCCTCATGCACGATCGGTGCACCGATGGCGATTTCGGTGAGGTCGCGGATCAGCGATTCGGGATCGCGAACCGCCCGTTTGCGTCGGCGAACCTGTTGCGCGCGTCCCGGAAAAAGCTGTCGCTCCGTCAACACTGCCAGCGAAGGCGTCGAGGAGACGAAGCCTTCCTCGAGCGGAGCCACCGTGATGCAGAGGTGCTCGTGGTCCCTCTCGCCGGCGCGTCGCTCGAAGTCGCGCCAGCCGTCGACGATCTCGGGGTGCACGCCACCCGAGGCGAGCAGTTCGAGGAGCGCTTCGCGCCGACCTGCGGAATCGGCGGCGATGAGGACCGGCCGGGACTGCGATTGCGCCCGCAGGAATGCGCCGAGTTCCGATCCGGCATCGGTCCCGCGCGTAGCCGGAGGTGCAGCCGGCGCCGCTTCGAGCCCCGTCTCGTGAGCCCCGGCATGTCGCGTGCCGCCGTCGCCGGGGGCTTTGATCTCGATGCGATCAATGCGATTGAGTTGTTCCCTCAGCGCATCGGGCTCGAGGAACAGCGCCGCGGGCGCCAGCACCGGGCGCTCGATGTCGTGCCGGCGGTTCTCGAAACGCTCGCCGGTCTGGTGCCAGAACGCCTCCGACGCCTCGAACACGCCGTCGGCCAGCGCCAGCAGCGAGTCGGCGGGCAGGTACTCGAACAGCGTGTCGGTGTGTTCGAAGAACAGCGGCAGGTAGTACTCGATGCCGGCCGGTGTCGTGCCTTCCTTGACGTCCTGGTACAGCGGACTCTTGCGGACATCGATCGGCAGGCTTGCGCGCAGCGCATTGCGAAAGCGCCGCACGCCTTCGTCGTCGAGCGGAAACTCGCGCGCGGGCAGCAGACGCACCTCATCGACCTTGTCCAGCGATCGCTGGGTTTCGGGATCGAAGGTACGGATGCTGTCGACTTCAGTATCGAGGAGCTCGACGCGATACGGCCATTCGCTGCCTGCCGGAAACAGATCCAGCAGGGCGCCGCGCACCGCGAAGTCGCCGGGATCGAGTACCTGCGGAACGTGCCGGTAGCCCCCGCCTTCAAGCCGCCGCCGCTCGCTATCGAGATCGAGCGTCTGCCCGGTCCGCAGTACCAGGCTGCTGCCGCTGACGTAGCTGCGCGGAGCGATGCGTTGCATCAGCGTCGCGATCGGGACCACCAGCAGCCCGCGCTTGAGACCCGGCAGGTTGTAGAGCGCGCCGATGCGTTGCGAGACGATGTCCGGATGGGGCGAGAACAGGTCGTAGGGCAGGGTTTCCCAGTCGGGAAAATGCAGCACGGCGAGGTCGCTGGCGAGAATCCTGAGGTCCGACTCCAGCGCGTGGGCTTGATGCGTATCCCGAGCGACGACGACGAGCAAGCCGGCGTGGACGCGGGCAGCTTGCGCCAGCGCGAAGGCCAGCGCAGTGTCGTTGGGGGGTTGCTGCCAGTACGCGCGCTTCAGCGCTCCGCGCGGAAGCAGGGGAGTCAGGGCCTTCGACACGCGATCACTTCACCTGCGCAACGTCGTGAGCCGGGCAGTTTACTGGCCTCGCAGCGAGGAATGACGCCGCAAGGTTCAGCGGACCGCGGAAAGCCGGTGCTTCGGTGCCCGCGCGCCGCGCTCGTGTCGGGAGTTGCACGTCGAACGCGGTGACGACACCGATCAACCGCACATGGAGAACGCGGTCAGCGCAAAGCCAGACGAGCGCGCATGAGACCGGGATTGTCCGGGAGCGGTGCGCGCTGGAACCCGAGCTTCTCCACAATGCGCAGCATCGCCGCATTTTCGTGCGAGATGTCACCGAACACGGCGTCGAGGCGCTTCAGCCTGGCCCAGCGCAGGAGCCGACGCAGCAGCAGCGTGCCGAGACCGAGACCGCCGAGCGGCCCGCCAACGGTCAGCGCAAACTCCGCCTCGCGCGAATGCCCGATCACCGAAGCACGCGCCACTGCGCCGATGCGTGGCAGGTCGACCCCGTGTTCGATCGCGACGAGTGCGATTTCGTTCGGGGCTCTCGCAGAGGCGAGGCGCGTCGCGAGATCGTCAGGCAGCTCGCTCATGGGGCGCATGAAGCGGAAGCGCACCTGTTCCGGCGTCAGCTCGCGGAAACCGGCCTTGAGACCCTCGGCGTCCGCCGGTGCGATCGGACGCACCAGCAACTCGCGTCCGTCGGCGAGGCGCAGCAGTTCCCGCCACGCGCCGGGATGCGTGCTTCGCGCTATTCGTCTGCTCTCCCGTCGGGGCCTTGGTATCCGGTTCACTTCGGCGTGCATTTGCATGACCGCATCATGGCGACAAGGGAAGGAGAGGGTGCTCTAAACATTGCTGCAATCTGACCGCATCGTTCAGATTTGTCCGGAAGCGCCAGGGGTTCGGGGAACGGTTCGATTCCGTAGGTGCCGAGCTTGCTCGGCACGCTGTGGGTTCGGGACGCTGTGGGTTCGGCACGTTGTGGGATCAGCCGAGCAAGCGCGGCTGCTACGGGGGAGGGATCGGGGAACGGTTCGATTCCGTAGGTGCCGAGCTTGCTCGGCACGTTATTGGTTTGGCACGTTGTTGGGTCGGGACGTTGTGGGATCAGCCGAGCAAGCTCGGCTGCTACGGGCAGCTACGGGCAGCAGCTGGCATTCGCGTGGAGGCGGCCGGCGGCCGCGTTAGACTCGCGTCCCCACCGTCCGACGGAGACGTGCGACATGGCTGGAGGCAGCGATTCGACCCGCGCAATCCTGTTCGCGCTCGGAGCCAATTTCGCGCTCGCGATCGCGAAGGGCGTCGCCGCCTACTTCACGAAGTCGGGTGCGATGCTCGCGGAGACCGTGCATTCCCTGGCGGACTGCGCCAACCAACTGCTGCTCCTCCTCGGGATGCGGCAGGGTCGCAAGGAACCGTCGGAGGAATATCCGCTCGGTTTCGGCAAGTCGATCTACTTCTGGTCGTTTCTGGTCGCAGTCATGCTGTTCACTGTCGGCGGCATGTTTTCGCTGTACGAAGGCATCCACAAGCTGCAGCATCCCGAGCCCTTGCAGAAGTGGTGGTGGGCGGTCGGCGTGCTGACGTTCGGTATCGTTGCCGAGAGCGTGTCGATGCGTGCGTGCATGCAGGAAGTGAACAAGGCGCGCGGTTCACGCAGCTTGTGGCAATGGTTCCGCCAGAGCAGACAGGCCGAACTGGTTGTCATCTTCGGCGAGGACCTGGCGGCCCTGCTCGGCCTCGTGTTCGCGTTGGTGGCCGTCATCGTCACCGTGATCACGGGCAACCCGCTGTGGGACGCCCTCGGCACCCTCGCTATCGGCGTCCTGCTGATCGTGGTGGCCGTGTTCGTCGCGATCGAAGTCAAGGCCCTGCTCATCGGCAGCAGCGCCGACCCGTTGCGACAGAAGGAAATCCAGGACTGGCTGCTCGCACGGGACGAAATCGATGAGGTGCTCCACCTCATCACGCTGCAACTCGGCAACGAGATGATGGTGTCGGTGCAGGCGGTGATGAGTGCCCAGGGCAGCGAGGCCGGGCTGATCGATGCAATCAATCGCACCGAGGCCGCGATGCAGGAAAGATTTCCCGAGGTGCGCTGGAGCTTCTTCGAACCCGATCACCCCGATCCCGCCGGTGCCCGCGCCTGAGAAGGATCACTCCGGATCGCGCAACCAGCGTACCGAGGCATCTCCCCCGCCATTCTCGCCGAGCGCCGCTGCGAGGCTGGCAAGCGCCGGAGCGAGGTCCGCGTCGATCTGCCACGGCGGATTGACGATCACCATCCCGCTGCCATTGAGCGTCAGCGACGAATGCGGTGCCCGCACCAGCATGCGCGCGTCGAGTACGCCTTTCGACGGAAGCGCCGCCAGTCTGCGCAGGAATGACTGGACCGATCGCGGGAGTTTGATCGGATACCAGATCGCGAATACCCCCTGCGGCCATCTTTCGAGCCCGGCCTCGACCGCGGCCAGCACCGCGTCGAACTCGGCGAGCTGCGTCTCGTAAGGCGGGTCGATGAGAACCAGTCCGCGCCTCTCGATCGGTGGAACCAGCGCCTTGACCGCCGAGTAGCCGTCGCGGACGTGCACCGAAACACGCGGTTCCCGCGCGAACATGCGTCGCAGCGCTGCCGCCGCCGCGGTGTCCAGCTCGCAACAGGCGAGGCGATCGTCGGCTCGCAGACTGGCGGCAACCAGCGCTGGCGAGCCGGGATAGCGCGTGGTGCCTGCGTGGGCG
>JBGTIG010000244.1:0-1762 GCA_041745755.1 Lysobacterales bacterium | reverse complement strand
GGCCGGGTACCGACGAGCACAGAACGCGCGCGCTGACGAGTCCAGCAGGGACTTGATCGGACCTTGCCCCGGTCAGAAGCCGCCCGCTCGCTTGGAGTCGTCGAGCAGCCTGCGAAGCTCCGCGTTCTCGGGCTGCGCCTTGAGTCCCTCTTCGGCGAGAATTGCGCTGCCTGCCCAGAGGCCGCGATCGAACGTCGCCTTGGCTTTGCTCGCGTAGAAGTCGGCAATCTGGCTGAGACCACGTTTCGCGTCCTCATTGCCGGGATCGGCGGCGAGCACCATCTTGAACAGATCCGTCGCGCAATCGCCTTCCGGCTCGTTGAGTCGGCGTCCGTTCTCGACCACGCCGATCTTGACGTACTCCTGCGCACGCTTGACGAGCGTGCCGATGTCCGCGCCCGCCGGCAGCGGCGTGGTGAACGGGGCACCATCGGAAGGGGAAATGTCCGGGTTCGGACCAATCCCGCCCGGTGAATCGGACGGACCTGGATCCACGGGCATGGAATCCTCGACGACCGTGTCCCCATTACTCACCGGCGGGGTTCCGGTCGTGTCGTCGCCGCGCAGCAGAACGAAGGCTGCTGCCGCCGCAAAAGCAAGCGAGATGCCGCCAATCGCGAGCGACCTCGGTGTCGGGCGCCGCGGCTGCTCGTCGAGGAATTCCGCCTCTTCCCTGGCCTTCGACGGCCGGCGCTTGGGCGGCACTGGCGTCTCCGGCAGGGGCGCTGCGGCCCGCGAGGACCGCGCCGAACCTGGGCGACGCGCTCGCATCTCGCGACCCTGCGGCGAGTCGGCGACCAGTTTGTCAAGCGCGACGATAAAAGCTTCGCCGTTCGGATAGCGGAGATTGGCGTCCTTCGCCATCGATCCTTCGATAATCGGCTGCAACCAGCGCAACGCTTCCGGCAGTTGCGGCACCGGATGGGTGACGTGCATGAGGGCGATGGTGAAAGGGTCGGCGGCCTCATACGGCGCGCGCTGCGCGAGGCATTCGAACATGACCGCACCCAGCGCGTAGAGATCGGAGCGACCATCCACCTTCTCGGCGCGGGCCTGCTCCGGACTCATGTAGTGCGGCGTGCCGATCGAAGACCCGATCTGCGTCGCCATGGTCTTCGAGTCCATCGATTTGGCGATGCCGAAATCCGCGAGCACCGCGGAACTGTCATTGCGGAACAGGATGTTGCCGGGCTTGACGTCGCGATGGACAAAGCCCTTGTCGTGCGCGAAATGCAGCCCCGCGGCGACGTCGCGCACCAGCTCGAGGGTTTCCGAAACCTGCATGCCGCGATTCATGCGTTCGCGCAGGGTTCCGCCCGGGATGTACTCGGCAGCAAGGTAATAGAGATTCTCGTGCCGACCGATGTCGAATACCGTCACCAGATTGGGATGGCTCAGCTTGGCCGTGATGCGGCCTTCCTTGAGGAAGCGGTCAGCGAATTCCTGATTCGCCGCGAGCGCCGGTGCCATCACCTTCAGCGCAACTTCGCGATCCAGCGATTCCTGCACGGCGAGATACACGGAGGCCATGCCGCCGACGCCTATCGATTGCACGACGCGGTAACCGGGAATGTTTACGGCATCGGTCATGCGCGGTTCCGGCCTGTCTCGACTGCGGGCGAATACCGAACCATAGCAAACGCACCCGCAACCCGCACAGGCGCTGGCGCCCGCGTTTCGCGCCGCCGCGTCGACGTGACCACGAGCCCGGTTGCCTGCCCGGACCGCACGCTGGACCGGAAGACCCGCGCGGCGAAGGCGC